>CAMCRP010000061.1 GCA_945877315.1 uncultured Ruminococcus sp.
TTCGTTTCGGAATTATGGGAGTATTGCTAGCGGGGCCTGTTGCTGATTTTTCAGCATTTGTGCTATCTATTGTGTTAGTGGGAACAGAATTAAGAAAGCAAAAAAATGCAACACATATTAGTCCACAGTAAAATGAACGGGCTACGTCCGCTATTGACAGCCCCGCCTGTCTTTGCTTTTAGGCAGCTAAGGGGCGACAGCAAAAAGTGCTGCCGCCTCTTACATTATAAAAGCAACTATCAATCATGCACTACCCTTTTAGGAGGAAAGGGAGAATTTCCATGACCTGCACAAAAGATTACCGGGAACATATCGAGTATACCTTTCACGCCTTTTGCAAAGTCGTTATCCGCAACGCAACGATTACCGCAGCAAGGGCAAGGAGCAGAAAGTACAAAAGAGAAATATCCCTTGAATACCTCACAGAAGAAAATCACTACCCTTTAAGCACAGCAGATTAGTATTTCCAAGCCCCGGAGCCGGACGAGGAATACACGCTTACCCTTTGCGGCGATACCGTCATTTTCAGTAACGCCTTACTTGTGGAAGCTCTGTCACGGCTGGACACAAAGAAACGGGAAATGGTTTACCTGTCCTTTTTCCAGAAAGTGCCGCAGCATGAAATCGGCAGACGGTACGGGCGCAGCCGCAGCACAGCGGGCTATCATATCCGAAAAGCCCTGCGGCAGCTACAAGCGGAAATGGAGGGAATGGCGTATGAGGAATAGCAGACTTCTCCCCTATGAAACAATCGTACAAGCCGCCAGCGGGGAGCCGGAAGCGGTCAACACCGTATTGTAGCACTACCGCAGCCACATACGATATGCCGCCCTTGTAAACGGACAGATAGACCAAGATACAGAGGACTATATAACCCAAACGCTGCTTACCGCACTTTTCAAGTTTCGTTTTGAGGGATAGCCCCACAGTCTACAACTGAATAACCACCGCTTTGTCGGCAACCGAAAGCAGTAAATCTATTCAATGGATTTGCTGCTTTTTTCGTTCCCATTTTAGCTTTTTTAGAAATCAGCACGATAAATGGTTGGAAATGAAATGCCGAATGGCTCATTGTCAAGCTTGGAACGACCGGCGATCTGCTCGGGAGACCACCTTAATGACATCTTTTCGAGTACATAATCACGTGCCGGTCCTTCTTTGAGTTTGGGCTTTCTGCCACAGTTTTTTCTTCTCTTTCGGTAAAGCTTATCTGCATGATGTGCGGCATATTCGCCATTGGCATAACAATTTCTGCGAAACTCTCGACTCACCGAGGACGGAGACCGATTCAGCATTCGGGCAATTACCCGAATGCTGAATCCCTGGGCTTTCAAAACTCTTGACATTTCTCGCTCTTCTGTGGTTAAATGGGTGTAATGGCACATACTGCTCCTCCTGTTTATGGTTGTGTAGTTACTCCCATTATAACACGAGTTGCTTTATGTGTCATTATTTTTTCATGTGTTGCACTTATATTGTAAATCTATCATCAGAAAAGAATAACGGAAAATCTGAAAGAAGGTATTGAGAAAAACTATCATTTACATAAGCGCTGTGAAATGTTTATGGACCTTGCTCGATTATATGAAGAAAAGCATTATCAATCTTTTATTGGTCTGGGATTGCTTCAACTTGAAGGAGTATTCTTTGATATATGTTCTATAAGGTATGATGGGAAAGAGAATGCAGGTACATTGGTAGAAAAAGTTGAAAAAGCACTTCGTGGAAAAAATCAAGTGTATTATAATCGTTTTTATCCGTATTTTGCGTTTGATGTTCCTGTTAAAAGAAATGAAATAGCGCATACTGGGTTAATTGATTCACAAAAACTTGAACAGATAGCAGATGAAGTTCTTCTTGATCTTAATGCAGTTGTTCAAATGGCAAAGACGGAGAGTGAAGATAAATTTCGTTTGTTTTTTGTGATTTTTGATAATCTATCAAAAGTCAATTTTACAGATGAAAAACAAGTAAACGAAACACTAATAGCTGAGCTGTATGCAACTAATATGATTTCACCAGATTCTTTTTGGAGTGTATTAAAAAGTCCTGATTTATTTAAGGATGAATTGGATTTTTATAAATTAGATCATATTCAAGAAGGATATATGGATTTACCCAATATAGTAAAGTATATATCTGGGCTTGTACGTCAGATACCGTTTTGGACAGAAATGGTTAATCTGCTTAATTTAGATGGCATAAATAAAGATTTGCAAGATTTTTTACTCAGTATGGCAAAAGATTATATTAATGTATTGGATAATGATTGTAAAATGAAATGCATTGAGATACTGAAAGCATTACAATAAAATATGTTGTGGTTGATAAATAATGGAATCAGCTATATATTTGAAAAGACAATGTATGTGTATCATTTTTAGACGGTTGTGAAGCAATTCTCAGCCGTCTTTTTTATGCCTCAAAGTGTTTACAAAATGTTCAGGCACAAAAATTCTAAGTCAAATCTATGAACACACCTTTGAATTTCTGATTTTTTGAGTATATTTGGGTAAACTTAGAGTAATTTGAGTAAACTTAAGGGCATTTGCGTTCACGAAAAAATCCGACTTTTCCGAAAATCGAATATGCTATAATAGAATTACAGAAAAAATATTGGAGGAAAACGCAAATGAAATATAAGTCGCTTTTGGCACTTTTGTTAGTGCCGTTCATGCTCACAGGTTGTATGCAGAGCAAGGAACCGGAGCTTACTCCCGAGGAGCTGGAGCATAACGCACTTGTGGAATGGTTTGAAACGGGAATGGGAAATGAGGATAAATTTCCCGACCTTCCAGACTATCGTTACTATGCAAGGACTATCGGACTTGACAAGGACGGACTTATTCAGCCCGAAATGTGGGAGATCTTCTATAATGAGGACATAAACATCAATAAGGAAATCGACGGAAAGGCAATCTACCTTATCCGCCTTGACCCGAATAAGCTGATGGAGATATGGGCAGAAAATAATGAGTCCACACCCGAATCAATCTGTAAGGAGATAGGCACTACTCCCGAGGAACTGTATTACAATTTCGGTCACACATCAAACTCCATAAACTATGCAAAGGACCACAAAAGCGGCAAGGTCAGCTATTCGGATATTGAAAACGAAATATTCGGAGAGGATAACGGCGAGGACAGAAGTATTGTTTTCGGAACCCACTTTCTGTATATTGATACAGCGGGAAAATACAAGGTGACATACGAAAGTGAGAACGACAATTTCACTGTCAGACAGAGGGATATACTGAAATCAACCTCAGAGGTATCGCATAACTATTCCGACTATACATATGATGAGCTGCACCCGGGATATTTTCTTGATGATGTGGGAATAAGGCGTGTGCTGAAACTGAACATTCTGAACCTCTGGAGCAAGTCGGTGGAAAAGGATATTGATACGGACGCATCGCTGATGTTCAATATGTCCCCGTATTCATACGGCTGCACAAAGGACGATATAGTAAAACTGTATCCCGAAGCCGATGTTGATGAAACAGAGGGAGAAGAAACTGAAACTTCCGAAAGTGAGGTGTCCGAATAATGGTAGGAGATGATGCTTGCTCCGTATGCGCTTCTCTCATTCAGAAGCTGCTTGAATTTATTGCAAATATGGAGCATAACAAACAGTACCGAAAGGGAATGAAGCCGCCAAAGACTCCGAAAATCAAAACCGGAAAGCTGTCAAAAAAGTGTTTTAAGAAATTGCAGCAGACAGGGACGAGCTTTGAATATCTGCCTGTCCCGAAGGAGCTTATGCCGCAGTTTGAAACGGCAATGAAGAAAATGGGCGGAACATTTTTTACAGGCGGAATTGAGGATAACAACAATATATATGTTGCGATCCCCGCAGCCCAGAGAAATATGGCGGCTCTTGCTGCACAGCACATGCTTTCAAAGGAAATCGAAAGCAAACCCGACGCATTTATCCTGAAGGACGGGAATAACAAGATAAGCGAAGATGAAATGCGGATAACCTCCGATGTTATGAACAGCTATGACATTCCCATGTTCGCTTTCAGAACCGATGACGGAAAATATATGACTGTAATTCCAAAGGAATTTGAAGGTCAGTTCAACAAGGCAATGGAAGATGTCAAGCAGCAGCTTGAGCAGTTGAAAAATATTGATGTTGTCCGTTATGACCAGTTTTCACCTTTGGATAACCCCGAAAAAGTTGCATATATCGTTACCGAGGAAGAAGCACAGGAGCTTGCAAAGGTTGCAAAGCTGGGAGATCTGGATATTCAGTTTGCGAAGACCGAACAGGGTACAGCGGTTCTCTACAATACAGACATTGCAGAAAAAATTGCAGAAACACGAGAGGATTACGCAAAGGCAGTTTCCGAAAGTGAAAAATTCCTTATTGATGTTACGGACAACACGATCTCAATGGACATAAACAAGCTGCTTGTTCCCGAGCTTTCCGACGAAAATACATACTTTGTGAGAGTTCCAAATACATCGGGCAAGGACTATATCCGTTTGGATAAATCCGACTGTGAAATCATCAACGGCGGCAAATCCATAAAGACCGAGCTTGATATGGAAAAATCGTATTCCATATATGACAGTACGGGAAATATCAAGCAGGAGCGCAGCGGAGAGGAACTTTCAAAATCCTACAATACTCGTCACCCTCATGCCACCAAAGGCACAAAGGTGTATGAGCATGGTCAGGGCAGAGAGCGTGTAAATCTTTTCAATAAGGAAAAGAATGAGATCATAAGCGTGAAACTGGACAAAGCCGATGTTATGCGGACAGCCCTTAAAGAGCATGGTATCACAGGCAAAACTGCGGATATTCTTATGGAGGATATAAACAAAAAGTTGTCCGATCCGCAGAAAGCGGTATTCAATTATACAAAGGAAAAGACCGAGGTTGTGTATGCGGATATTCCCAATATCGGAGAATATCTTGCACAGTCCCAGCTTTCACAGGCAATAGTCGGAAAGACGTGTATGACAGGAGAGGTACCAAAGGACAGTGGATCCAAATGCTGCGTTATGGATAAAAACACAAACAGCTTTGCCGTTCTGCCTATTATGCCGCTTAAAGAGGTACAGGCAACACTGTCACAAATGGGATATTCCGAAATGTCCGCAAAGGAAATAGCGGATAAGGTGGTCAGAAGCTATCGTGAGGGAGATATAAAAGAACCCGAACAGGCAAAGGAATTGTCAGCTGAAAAGGTGACTCCATTTCAGACCACAAATGCAGAGCTTCAGGACTGCGGATATTGCAAGACCAATGACGGGATAATGCTTATTCGTGAGAGCGAGGACGCATATAAATATATGTCCGTTGACAAGGACAGCTCTCTTGCAGATGTGGAAAAGGCTTTGCATGACAAATTCGGAATTGTGGACGATATTTCCGCAGCGGTGGTTATGAAAACTCTCATTGCAGATGAAATTGTGAAAACAGCCGAGCCTAAAACTATCGGTGATGATGTGACAATTTCACAGCTTACAAGCAAGTATGTTGAGATAACCCATGACGGGAAATCCGAAATGATGCCGAGAGATAAGCTTGATACCGATAAGCTGAAAGCTATGGATATTCCCGAAAAGACCATAGGGGATATTCAGAAATCCTTTGAAAAATCCGAGCATGAAGCACTTCATCCCGAACAGCAGAATCTTATGGGACTTATAGGGAATGCGAAAAATAAGCTCCTTGAAAAAGTCAAGGAAGGCGGCAGTAAGGTTATCGAGAACATCAAAAGTAAGGGACAGGAGCGATGACAAATGGCTAATATGGGTGTCCCCGAAAAGAAAATCTCACCGTATTTTTATGCGGCGGTTATCGGCTGCATAGTTGCAATGCCCATAGTAATGTGTTTCGGATATTTGCTTGACCTGTCAGCAGGAGATAATGGGAAAATTCAGATATTTGAGCTTCTGACAAATTCGGAGGAATATCTGGAGCAGGCTTCAATCGGCGGATTTTTCTCGGCAATGCTTCACGGAGGAATGACAGCAAAGGCAACAATAATCGGCTTCTTTGCAAGCCTAATTGTAATAATGTATGTCCTCATGGGTGACGGAAAGCGTTATCACAGAAAGGGCAGCGAACATGGATCCGCACGATGGGGCAGCAAGACCGAAAAGGATATTATTGCAGATACCAATGATTTTTACAACAACGTTATCTGTGCTTCGGATATTATGCTTGTGCTTGACAGAAAAAAGCGTGATAAGAATGAAGCCCAGACAGGCAAGAAAAAATCCGAGAAAAAGGACAAAAAGCCTAAACAGGAGAAAAAAACTGAAACCGTTTCTCACGATACAAATATAAAGGTATCTGTAAAAGATATTGTGTCGCAGAGCAAAGAAGCTGCCAAAATAAAGCCTATGCTTAATCTCAATCAGATGATTCTCGGCGGCTCGGGAACTGGTAAATCCCGATTCTTTGTAAAACCGAATTTGCTGATGTGCAACACATCATATATTGTGACCGACCCTTCGGGAGAGCTTGTTCAGGCTTGCGGACAGATGCTCATAAATCATGGGTATAAGATAAAGGTTTTCAATCTAAACGATATGAAGCACTCCAGTAACTACAACCCCTTTCACTATCTCAGGGACTACAACGGTGAAATAAATGCAAACAACGTAATCAAGATGATCAATGTTTTCATGATGAACACCAAAGCGGAGGGTGCAAGCGGAGGTGATCCCTTCTGGGACGATGCAACAAGGCTGCTGTTATCGGCATTATCCTTCCTGCTTATAGAAACGGGCACAGAGGAAGAACAGAATTTTGCGGGAGTTCTTGACCTTATCCACAAGGCGAAAGTTATAGAGGGCAAGGAAGAAGAAAAATCGGAGCTTGACCTCATATTCGACCAGAGGAAAGAAGCCGACCCTAAAGCTTTGTCGGTGCAGTATTATGACGAGTTCAAGCAGGCTGCGGGCAAAACTATGCAGAGTATTCTTATCTCAACAACCACAAAGCTGCAATATTTTAAGCTCCCCGATGTAAGGAATCTGACCTGTACTGATAATATCCACCTTGAAGAAGTGGGCGATGAATACACGGCACTTTTCATAGTAATTCCTTCATCGGACACAACGTACAACTTCTTGGCAGCAATGATGTACACACAATTATTTGACACATTGTATGACAGAGCCATAAATTTGTATAAAGGCAGGCTGCCTGTTCATGTCCGTTTTATGCTCGACGAGTTCGCAAATATCGGAAAAATTCCCGAGATAGACAAGATACTTGCAACGTGCCGAAAATTTGAAATATCCATTCAGATCATTCTCCAAAATCTTTCGCAGCTGAAAAAGATGTATAAGGAAGGCTGGGAGGAATTTGGCGGTAACTGCGATACTATGATATATCTCGGAGGTAAGGACCAGTTCACCAATGAATATATTTCAAAGGAGCTTGGCAAGGAAACTATTGACCAGCAAAGCATAAATCAGACCAAAGGCAAGCAGGGCAGCAGTTCATATAACAATGCAATTCTCGGAAGAGAGCTTGCAACACTTGATGAATTATCTGCCATGGATAACAATGACTGCATTGTAATGGTCAGAGGTTTGCCGCCGTTCTTTACGCACAAGTTTGATATTTCCAATCACCCCAGATATGCGGAGCTTGGCGAGCGGTGGAAACCCTCGGAGGGACAGACGGAGATGGATAATCCCTACATATATATCCTTGAGGATAAAATGTTTACGGTTCCCGAAACCGAGTATATCGAGCTTACGGATTTCATAAGCACAGGAGATGCCGATGAAGCCAATATGGTTGAGGTGCGGTGTGTATTCTCCGATGAGGAGCCGACCATTACCGAAGAAGAAATAATGGCGGACGTTCCTTATGAGATAAGGAAAAAATTCAAAGGCTGCACAGAATTATTTACGGCAGCATAGGAAGGTGATGAAAATGATATGAGCAATAACTGCAAAGGCTGTTTTGCGGATAATGATAAATGTGGTGTTGGGTGTATTGCCCTGAAAGAAAGATTCGAGCAGAATTGCCCGTTTTTCAGAGAAAGGGAAAAGTACATCGAAGATCAGGAATACTACAGAGAACAGCTTCGTGAAAACAAGCCGAAACTGTATGCAAAATATTATGGCGGAAAGGAGAAAACAAGTGCTTACCGATGAACAGATGAAACGCATATCGGAGCTTCTGAAAAAGGGCAATGATGTTGTTCTTAAAATGGTGAAAGATAAAATTACCATTGTATATCAGAAGCCGCATATCCTATCCTAATCCCCGAAAAAAGTGTAGACAAAAAATCTGCGCAAAATCCATATATGCAAGATTTTGCTTGATTTTTTGTACACTTTTTATTCAGGGATTAGGATTAAAAACCGAATAGGCACATTCAAGGGGATGTGTAACAGTCAAGGGACTTTGAGTTGTACGAAAAACGTACTGCTTGAAGTCCCTTTTTTTATTGCAATCAAAGGAAATCGGCAGACCTCTCGCAAGGAAAAGTAATAAAAACGTGCTGAATGTCAGCCGAGAGTAGCTTGTTTATATAAATTCAAATCAATTTTTTATGGAGGTGTTCGTAATGAACAAGATCAGAACAGTAATGGACAAGGCACAGGATACCATGACGGAGATCGGTGCCAAGGCAATGCTTGCCGCAACAAATGCGGTTGGCAAGGCTATGAACACAAAGACAGGCAGATATGCGCTTATCGTGCCTATGGCAGTAAGTGCCTGCACTATCAACGCATCTGCCGAAGGAGCGGACGCACAGGGAATGATCGACGCAATCATGGGTATCCTCGGTCCCGGTGTTATTGGACTGGGCAGCTTGGTAGCCGTTGTAGGCGGCATTCAGACCGGTGTTGGCTTCAAGGACGATAACGCAGACGGAAAGACGAGAGGTTTCCAGACCCTTATCGGCGGCGCAATTATAGCGGCGGTCGGAGCTATAGTTCCTTCCACAATTTCTCTTGGCGGTTCCTAATACAGACAACGAGAGATGATCTCCCGTGGCAGAGGTCGGCAGAGTGTCGGCTTCTGTTTCGGGAATGAGAGGAGGAATGAATTATGGCGGAGCCGAGCTTCTGGGAAACCGCCTTTACCGAAGCGCAGGAGCTTTTGCAGACGGAATCGGACGGATTTGCGGCGGTACTCAACACCATAGCGGGGTTTGATGTTATATCCAGCTGCGGTACTGCGATAAACGTATTTGAAGCAGCGGGAACAGCGCTTCTCACCTTGTTTTTCTGCATGGAAGCCTTCACATATTGTGCGAATATCGACTTTCACGGAGGAATTGAGGGTGCGATACGAATAGCGATGAAGCTGGTTGTCAGCGCACTTATCGTTCAGAATGTGGATAACATTGTGGGTGCTGTTTCGGGGCTTCTGAAACAGTCGGTGGATTTTTCATCGGCGTTTTCAAATATAAGCTCGTCGTTTGCGACGGCGGCAACGGCAGGAACGATAGATCCGGGAACACTTGACATCAACTATATCTGTATGAGCTTTATTCTGCTGATACTTATAATCCTGATGTTTGTAATGTACTCCCTGATAGTTGTAACCATGCTGGGAGTTGTATTTGAAACAGCAATACTGACCGCAATTTCGCCTGTTGCACTGTCAACCCTTGTAAATTCACAGGCAAGGTCAACGGGCATTTCTTTCATAAAGAATTTTGCAGCCGTTTCAATGCAGTGGGGAGTGCTGGCAATATGCTTTGAAGCGTTCAATGCGATTTCCAATAATCTGACCCTTGATTTTTCAAGCGGACTAACAAATGAAGGCTTGCTTATGCACATCATGCAGTATGCGACACCTGTTTTATGCGTGATAATGCTGGCTGTTACGGTTGCAAAGGCAAGTGAAATTACAAAGAGAGCGTTAGGAGGATAAGCAGATGATTATGAGTGATGCTTATGATTAAAGCCGATGTACCACAGGATGTAACCGAGTACAAGGAGCAGTTTTTCTTCGGCATGAACAGCCGACAGCTTATATGCTCCGTACTCATGATAGTCGTTGCAGTTCTTGTTTTCCTTGTGGGCAGCAAATTCATTTCAACGGATATTCTGGTGTATATCACCATTGCACTGATAGCTCCACTTGCTGCGGTGGGATTTCTGAAATACAACGGTATGGGATTTGAAAAAATAGCTGCCACCGTTGCAGAGTTCTATGTTTCCAATCAGCGGCGGCGTATGGAATATCTTCCCAATGAAATGGGGATACACGATACGGTAAGGAAAATATATATTCAGCAGCTTGAAGAAGAACGCAAGGCTGAAAAGAAAAATATGAAGCGAGGTGAAACCTTTGAACGAAAATGAGATCGTTACGGGAACAACGGCTTCAACAGAAAGTGTGACTGCTGCTCCCGTAAGTGAAGAAACCGCTGTCAGCGGAGAAAGTGTTACTGCTGATGTTACGGACATATCTGAGGTGACTGCTTCTGAAATGTCAGAAACGGAAGAAATATCTTCTTCAATGACACTGCCCGAAGGCATAGACCCCGATGCCCTAATTTCAAGCATAGCGGCAGAGGGAGTATCGGAGGTTGTAAGCAATGTAGGAATTGAGCAGGAAACAGTTGTTCAGACGGCAATAATCACACAGCCTGTTGTTACAGAAGCGGTTATTGTTACCGAACCGGTTATATCCGAAACCGAAATGTCGGAAACTGCTGAAATTGTAACAGAAGCGGCAGAGATAACAGAATCTGCAACGGCGGAAACTGAGGTAGCAGAGGTTGTTGCAGTCCCCGAAACCCCAAACGGGGTAATGGGATTTGTGCAGAGTAATCCCGCTGTTGTTGGTGTTCCTGCTGCCATAATCGCATTGGCTGTTGCTTTTCTTGCCATAACCCGCAGAACAAGACCCAAGCGTGGCATTATCGAAAATAACGATGATGTAAAGGAAAATATGAACGCCCGTGAGCGTGATGCGGCAAGGCTTGAAGCAAATAGACCGAAGAAAAAGGACAAGCGCAGTCAGAAGGTCGCAAAGGAAAAGGAGAAGAAGGATTTTTCAAAAAAAGTCCTGAACACTATTCCCTACAAGAAAATTTTATCCGACGATATTTTCTTCCTGGGAAAGAAAATGTACTCCAAGGCTTACACCTTTGATGACATCAACTTCAATCTTTCCGATGAAGAGCAGCAGTATATGTATCTTGAAAGATACATCGAATTTCTGTCAATTCTCGATGATACCGTTGACTGTCAGATATGCTGCTGGAACAGTCAGATAAACTTAGACGATTTCAAGAAGAAAACTCTGCTCCCGCAGAAGGCAGACGATCTTTTTGAATATCGGTATGAGTTCAATTCGAGAGTATTGGAGGAAAATATCCGCAAAGGTCAGAACGCAATTCAGAAGCATATGTATATCACCCTTACTATCAAGGCTCCCGATGAAGAAACCGCAAGGCGCAGGTTCAAGTCGCTGGATATAACTGCGACGAATACATTTAACCGCATCGGCAATACAAATATGCGAGTTCTCACATCGCAGGAACGTGTGGAAATGCTAAAGGATTTCTTTGTGGGAACGGACGATATGCCTGTGCCGCAGCTTACCGAAAAGGATTTTGCAAAGGGCATTGACAAGCTGTACTGTGCTCCCGATTATTTTGATTTCAAGAAAGACTATTTCATGTTCAACAATACTTATGCAAAGACCATTTACATAAGAGAATATCCCTCAACGGCTACATCGGAAATACTTACGGAGCTGCTTGCAACAGGTATCGAAATTATGGTAACGACCAATATCGAAACCTATGACAGTGCCGAAGCGAGAAAGCTCGTTCAGCATCAGATCACAGCTATTGATACCGACATGGCAAAGCGTGAGGTCAAAGCGGCACAGCATGGAAATTTTTCAAATCAGATGCCCCAGCGTATCAAAAATCAGCGTGATGCGATGGTATCGGTATATGACAAGATCACCATGAAGGACCAGAAGCTGTTTATGACCAATATGCAGATTCTCATAAAAGCGGAATCCTATGAGGAGCTTAACAATAACCTTGAGGTCATTGAAAGCACACTTAAAAGAAGCGGCTGCATAAAGGGTGAAATGGCATGGGAACAGGAGCATGGAATGTGCGACTGCCTGCCTATCGGCTATCAGCGGAAGTTCGGCTGGATGAGAACAATGCCCTCCGAATCTGTTGCAATATTCATGCCCTTTAACGTTAAGGAAATGCAGATGGAAAACAGCGTATATTACGGTCTGAATATGCTGTCACACAATATTATCCTGTTTGACCGTATGAAGGGGCTTGTGAATCCTTCGGGCTTTGTGCTTGCCTGCCTGGGTTCGGGTAAATCCTTTACCGTCAAGCGTGAGATCGTCAATGTATTTCTCGGATATGAGGACGCAGATATTCTTGTAATCGACCCCGAGCGTGAATACTGGAAATTAGCAGAAGCATTCGGCGGTGAGGTAGTCAAGTTCAGCAACGGTTCAAAGAATCATATCAATCCCTTTGATTTTGATTTCAGGCTTCTGGAGGACGAAGAAATCGACATTATTGCCGACAAGTGCCAGCTGCTCACATCATTCATTTCATGTATGGACAGCAAGCACCCTCTGAACGCACAGGAAAAATCCTTCGTAGACCGCTGCGTCCGCAAGGCTTATGCAAAGTCCAATGTTCTTACCACACTTGACCCCAAGGATATGCCTACACTCGGTACATTTCTTGAGTGCATGAAGGAAGAAAATGAGAACATAAACAAGGATATGAAGGACAAGCTCATTATTACGGTTGATATGTATGTAAACGGCAGTGCGAAATATTTTGACAATCAGACAAACGTAAATACAAAGTCCCGTTTCATTGCATATGACATTCGTGACCTCAACGGTAATTTGAAAACGCAGTCCATGCTTCTTATCCTTGACTACATCTGGAACAGGCTTTCCGAGAACAGAGATAAGGGCAGAAAGACTTACATCTATTTCGATGAAGCACACCTGCTGTTCCAGGACGAGTATTCACTGGACTATCTCCGTATGTTGTGGAAGAGAGCAAGAAAGTACGGCGGCGTGCTTACGGGAATTACACAGAACGTTGAAGATCTTCTGAAAGATGATAAGTCACGTTCAATGCTTTCCAATTCAGAATTCCTTGTACTTTTAAAGCAGAATCCCACCGATGCGGCAAAGCTGCAGGACATTCTTCATTTCACAGATTCTGAAATTCAGTATGTAAATGATACTCCCGCAGGACATGGTATTTTGGTGCTGGGCGGCAAGACAAAGATACCGTTCTATGACGAGTTCCCCAAAGACACCAAGCTTTACAGCATGATGACCACCAATTTCAGCGAAACAGCTAAAATGCTTCAGGAGGAAATGGCACAAAAGGAATCCGAAGCATCGTAAGGAAAGAGAGGGAGATGTTTTATGCCAACAGTTGACAGAAAAAATACCGATACTGACGAAAAGCACTCCCTTTCCTCTTTTGATAAGAGAAAGGTGCAGAGCGTTACCTTTGGTGCAAGGCAGCAGAGCAGAAAAAAGTATAGGGTGGTAAAACACGAATACAGTTCTGCTGCTGCTTCCGATAAAGATTTTCGTGCTCCACCGGAGCACGAAGAAAATGCGGATAAACCCGCAGTAAAAAAGAACTCTTATGAAAAGCAAACTGCCGTAAGTTCAACTTATTCTCATAAGAAAAGCAGCGAGCATAAATCGGACACAAGCAGCTCCGCTATTTCTCCCGAAATGGCGCAGCGTATGCAGAGGGCGGCATATATTCAGCAGATGAATAATGAGAAAATTTCTCAGAACATTGCATCTGCAAATACAGTTCCCGATGATAAAAATGTTTCAACACCGATAGTGGAGAATGTTGAAAGAAAAGTTGCTCAGAACTGCGAGAAAAAGGATAATTCCGCAGTTGCTGAAAAGAGATCCGAAATATCCGAACACAAAAGCAGTATTTCTCCCGAAATGGCACAGCGTATGAAACGTGCAGCATTTCTTGCACAGCAGAACAAGGAGGCTATTCAGCTTAATCGTGCAGCCGTTGTGAATGATGAAGCGGAAGTCTTTCATGATAGTTCCGAAAATAGCCCCAAAAATACCACAGCAGACATTCCGAAAAAAAAGGATAATTCGGAACACAAGCCCTTTGGCAGCAGATTTCTATCCTTAAAATCAGATGACTCCGATGATATGACTGCTTCGGAAAAGCTGAAATTTAAGGTCAATATTGCAAAGGCTGAATTTATTGAGAAATTCAAGGATTCTATAAATTCAAATCGCCACAATGACCTTGGTGTGAGGTATCTTGATGAGCATCGCAAGGAAGGTTACAAATATGATACCGTCAGTGAAGCTGTTAATGACGGGGCGGCATTTAATGTTACTCCCGATCAGATAAGAGAGCTGGACGGCGGCGGTCATACTCTTATGGACAAGGCTCTGAAAATAAATGATTATTCGGTGTATAACCCCGATAATCCCGAATACCGCAAGGGCAGAAATTCAGCTGATGGTGACTATATCGGTAAGGCAGTTCAGATAGGTAAGACCGTTCAGAATTCATCTTCCGTCGGTTCTGCCGTAACCGATGTTGCCACCACTCTTGCGGCGGTCGAAGCAAAAAAGCTGGTCGCAAAGATCATGAAGGGCGAAAATGCCGCAAAGGACAGGGCATTTATCGAAGCACACAAGGCACAGGGCAGAACAAAGTATGTTGATGCCGAAAAGGAACGGTACAAGGTTGAACATAAGCTGTCTGAGAAAGAATCTGTTCCCGATGCAATGTCCCGAGAGGAGCGCAGAAATTTTCTGCATAACAGGCGTGTTGCCGAAAAGCAGAAATCATTCTATGCCGAGCGTTTGCAGACCGAACGGAAAAACAAGCAGAAGGAAATGTTTCTTGATTTCAACAAGGACAATCCCGACCTTGTTTCCAATACGGTAAAGGGCACAGGGAAGCGGTATGCAAAGAAAAAAGCCGCAAAAGCATTGATAGGCGGCGGAGTATTGGCATCCATAATTCCAATAATCGTTGTAATTATCGTTTTCGCTGTAATAGCCGCCTTCTTCGGTTGGCTTGTTCCTTACAGTTACTCTCTTGCAGGTGAGGACGGTGACGAAACCGAAGCAGCCACAAACGCAGAGGCAATTGACGGTTATGCAAAGCTGATAAAAAACTACATGGACGTGACCCAGGCATACTATTACCTGAATTACGGTGACTGGTACGGCGGCACATACAATTATCCCTCGCCGGATATAAGCTTTCCCGAATTTTTCAGTGAATACTGTCAGAGTATTGTCAGCGAAATTCAGTCATATTACTATGATCTGATCGCAGCAGCCCCAAATGTTAATCAGAAAAATGCCTTGATAGACGCAATGAACAATGCAATTTCAACGGCAATTTCAAATGCAATGCCGGCGGCACTTGCTGAGTACAATGCACTTATGGCAAGTCTTGATGATACTCTTACGGCAGAAACTCACAGGCAGCATTATGAAACCGAACAGCAGAGTGTGCCTAACAATAATGCCGATTCCGCAGAGTTTACGGGAATGCCTGTTGTTGGTACAAATCATTTCGGAAATGTTGAGATAAACAGCGAATTGTCCGCAGAGGAGCTTCTTGCATATATCGCACTTTACAAATCCATGAGCATAATCAACCCTGATGACAGCGACCCAGATGCGGAGCAGATTCTGAACATTACCCCGCAGGATATTATGGATTTCTTTGAAGAAACGGAATTCATACCAATAACCACCGATGTCACACATGGTAATTTCTGCTCAGGTATGAACTGCAAGCGCAGGCTTGTTGATGAGGTGTGGGAGTATTACTGTGACGGAGATCATGACAATCTGACCGGTGAGATCGGAGCTTGCAAAACAGCCGATGAGCTTCGAGAAAAGGTTATGGAGCTTACCGATGCGGAGAGCAATGGTGTTGATGAGGATAGCTTCAATAAGCTCATAGAAGAATATATGAAGCTCATAAAAAAAGAGCTTGACATTACCGAAGCAGATTACCGAAAGTTCGGTGCGGCAGATAACACAAAGGCACAGGAGTATTATCAGAAACTTATTGATGAAGGGGCAATTTCAAATAACTTTTGGAATGTCGAAACACCCATAGGGGAGGAGGACAGCGATGAATAACCCATTCAAGGCAGCGACAAATTTCATCAATCGTTACAAAAAGGAAGAGTGGTTTCGGGCAGTTGTAATCATAATTATTGTTACCGTGATTACTGTGTTCGGAGTAGGTTACAAGAGGTATCAGGCGGAAAAAGAAAAACCGCCCGAACAGTCAGAAACCGAACAGGCGGAGGAATCACTTATAGAAAATATCTGGAATGACAGCAAGCTGCATCTTGCGGTATTTGTATCGCTGTCCGCAGCTCTTCTTGCTGTTGAACACAACAAGAACAGGCTGAAACAGACAGGAGGTAAGGAAGAAAAATGAAGCGTTTCAAGGAATGGTGGAAGGAAAACTGGGAGAACAGGTCATTCCGATACGCTGTTACCATAGTTGTCCTCATTATTGCTGCCATTGCCGTCAGTATTTATGCGGATATTCGGGACAGCGGAGAACAGAACGTAAGTAAAGCGGCTGAATACTGTTCTGTAATGGAATAAGAATGGATCAGTTTGTATCTTTTTTGAGAATATCCAAGTATTCGGAATAAGCAAAAACCTTGTTTCTTGCAGAGTTTGTGGTTTCCGTAAGAATACCGAGTTCCTGCAATTTGCGTATCGCATTTGATACTGTATTGAAGCTGACATCAAGCTCCTGAGATGTATGTCTTATGTCAATGATAGTTAAAGCTTTTTAGACATCTAAATCTAGGTACTAAAACAATTCATCCAGTAA
>CAMCRP010000062.1 GCA_945877315.1 uncultured Ruminococcus sp.
CAGTTCCATTCGCTGCTTCCGCTCTTGCGCTTTCGGGCTGCTGTGCGGAACGCCGTGCGGCTGATTGAAGTCACGGGGCGACCCAAGAATGAGCGGTATGTGCCGTCATAGTTGGCGTTGTTGTTGCCGCCTCTGTAGTCTGTCGCCTCATTCACAACAGAGCAGAGCTTGCCCGTTGAGCGTTCAATGCTCGCCTCATAGGCTGAGACGTACATCTGAGGCACTTGATGATAGCCTGGCAGCGGGTGTTCTGAGAGACGGACAACACGCTTTGTGCCGTTGGTCTCAAACTTACGGTAGTGCATAGGTATCTCTACCATGACCTGACCACGTGAGCCGTCACGCACCTGACCCGTCCAATCACGGGGGTCAAGGTATTCAACCACCTGACCGTTATCGTCAAGCAGACAGCCTTTCATGCGGCTCTGAATGGGCTGAGATTTGTGAAGAGCGAGATTGCCGACACGCTCACAGGTCGGCGAGGCGATTGTGGTGTCAAACTGAACGCCGTAGGAACACTCTTCTTCAAGATAGGGGAGAAGAGTGCCGAGGGCGGCTTTCTTGCTCTCGCCGTCTTCGTCAAGAACCTCACAATAGAGTTTGTACGGGTTTGTGCCCGATACGTTCGGGAGGTCACTCAGACGCTTTCCGTTCTGAAACGCCTCGATGATTTGTTCAAGGATAGTTTCCTGTTCTGATGTCAATGCCATAATACTTTTGTTTTAATTATTTGTTGATAAACTTGATTACGTTCTTTCCACCCGCCGTTCTGATGAACATTACCGAGGCGGCGGTGTCGAGCCTCATTTCAGGCGGTTGAGCCTGACGGCGGCTGTCAGCCCTGATACGGCGTGAGACAGAGACGGTCACTGATATTTTCATACGCCCTCCTCACTGACAGCCTGACCGCTGCCCCAATAAATGTCGTTTGTGTTCAGAACCTCAGTGTCGGGAGCAAGCTCGCTGATGACACAGGGCGACCAATCGTTGAACGGAACAGGGACGGGCGAGAAGCCCTCCTCCTGATAAAGTCTTACGTTCAGAACGGTGTCAACGGTTGAGACGCTGTACTTCGGTCTGACGTACACTGTGAACGTGCCGCCGTCAGGCAGCTTGAAGCCCCGTGAGAGGTCTGTCACCTGACCGTGGCTGACGATACGCCCGCCGCCTACGGTCTCAGAGATATAGCCTTTCTTTGCCATTGTTAGATGATGAATTTATTTGAGTTAAACAATAAAATCAGGTCAAACGTAAGCCGCCCGCCTGAGTGAAGCGAAGCGCAGTTTGTGATGAGAGACGGAGGCGGGGGTCTCCGACCTCAATGACACAGGTGCGGGCGAGTGCGGTGTTCTGTGTCGGTATGACGTGAACACGGCTCACTCCCTTTGCCACGGGCGTAAGAACGCCGTCTGTGCTGACTTCAACGGCTTTGTTATCGCTGATAAAAATCAGGTTTCTCATCGCTGTCACGGGGCTGAGAACGGTTTTGATGACAAAGCGTTCCATGTTGCCCCAAGTGATACGGCGGGGAGCTTCAACCGTCAGGGCTGAGGGAATGAGAATGGCAATCTTTGCGAGAACGTCAGCCGTTGCCGCCTGAGCCGCCGCCGTTGCCTCTTCTGTCTCCTTTATCGCCTGAGCCGTTTCAGTCTGCGCCTCTTCAATCAAAGTCTCCGTTGCGGTCTTTGTCTCTGAGATTAATGCCGCCGTCTCAGTCTTTGTATCTTCAACTGTCTTCAAGGCGGTCTCTGTGGCTTTATTTGCCGCCGCTGTCGCCGCTTTCGCCTCTTCGGTGGCAGTGTTAGCCGCCTCCGCTTTCTGAGACGCTGAGAGAGCCGCAGAAAGAGCCGCTGCGGTTGCTTCATTGGCTTTCCCTGTCGCTGTCTTAGCGTCAGCCGTTGCCGCCTGAGCCTGAGCCGTTGCCGTCTCTGTGGCTGTCTTCGCTGTCTGAGCCGCCTGAGCCGCTGAGTTGGCTGATGTCGTTGCCGCCATAGCCTTGCTGACGGCTTCCGTTACCTTGTCTTCAACGAATTGAAGACTAACCTTGACAGACCTGTTCAGGTTGTCAACGCCGATTGTGAACAGCCCCGCAAGGGTGCTGCAGATGGGCAGTTCTGAGATTTTTAGTTTCTTCATTTTGCGCAGCTTTTTAATTGTTAATTATTGAACCTGAAAGAGCCGTCAGCCGTCAGTCGGAGCGTCTGTCTGTCATTCACGAAACGCACGCTGTCAAAGCCGTAGCGGTCAAGCAAGAGGTCGATGAAGTAAACGCCGTCTTCGGTCACAACAGGCGTTCCGTCTTCACAGACGAGGATCGTGCCGTCCTCATTGATACGGAAGTCCCGTGTGAAAGTCAGGGTCAGCGTGAATTTGAGCCAAATGCGCCCGTCAGGGTAGAACTCCGTGACCTGACACGACTTGTAGCAGAACGGGAAGTCCTGTTCAAGCTCTTTCACGCTCAGCGTCCGCTCGTTGGGCTGAATGAGGTCATGGAGAAGAGCGTCATAGTTGCGCCACAGCTCCGTCAGCGTCTCAGCCCGCATGAGGCAGTTCAGCTTCACGTCCTTTGCCTTGTAGAAGACGATTTCGCCGTCATATATAGCCCCGCTCTGTGTCTTGATGTTCCGCAGCATGTTCTGTTTCACGGCGGCGGTCTTCAAGACCTCAGCGAATGACCCTTGAAGCACTCTCAGCCCGTAGTTCGTTGTCTGAACGCCGTCAATGAGATATGCGTCATTGGCTGTCATGCGGCTTGACGGGGCTTTATAGGTGTAGTCAGGGAACGGGAAATCATCGGCAAATTTCAGCGTCTCACGCCCGAAAGTCACGGCGTACTCCCTGTTGCTCTGGCTGACGAGGCGAAGCGTGAATCGCCGCCCGATAACGGCACAATCAAAGACGTGGTATGAGCCGTCTGAGAGCAATTCGATGAAGTCATTGTAACGACTGAACACGTCCGAAATGGCGAACGTGAGACTGACTTCACGGGTGTTCAGAACAGGCTCAGAGAGGTCAATCTCAACACCGTCCTCCTCCTGCCAATCATTCTGTTCACAGGTTTTCAGAGGGGGAAAGGCGATGAGTGATGACCACCCGCCGTCAGGAACGTATATGCCGAACTGCTTATACACGTCCTTGCCGTCAACAAAGAGCTTACCCGACATCATAGGATTACAGCGTTTTCAGAGACGTTTTTAATGACCCGTGCGCCCTGTACGCCCTGAACTGAGACAACTGCCCAGCCACGGGCATTGACGCTCACAGAAGCCCCGTGAAAGACGTAGATTTCGTGACGTTCAAGGGTGTCACAGTTCACGACAGCAGCGGTGCGCCCGATAAGGATAGCCTGCTTCGGGTTCTTCAACGTGATAGCCCCCGCATCAATATAGACCCCGTAACGCTGAACGCCGTGAGGCTTCAAGAGACGGAACGTGGAGAGAGAGGGGAAGCGGTAGCGAAGACAGAACTCCATTCCCTGTGGGCTGATGAAGAGTTTGAAAAGCCCGTCAAGGTCTTCTGTTCCCTTGAACATTGCACACTGACGCAGACGCTCAGCCATGTTGTGATGACCGCTGCGCTCACACTCTTCTGTGGCAAGGTCTTTCGCAACCCGCCACTGAGCGAAGATTTGATTTATAATTTCTTTCATACCTGATGACTTTATTTGAGTTTGATACCTTTCAATGCAATATCGTTCACGGTGTCTTTGACCTCTTTCACGCTCAGGCGCACATCGCTGACCTGTTCAGCCATTGTCTCCGTGTGACGTTCAATGTTCAGGACGCTCTGCAGAATGAGGTTCACAGAGGCGAGCAGGAGCTTTGTGTTCTCACTGATTGAATACGTGTGCCCCTGTATGGCTGTCGCCCGTCCGTTCAGCTCGTCCACGCTCTCCTGAGAGGCGGTGGCAATACCTTTCTGAGAGGCTTCACGGGTTGCATCCGTGACCGTGAACCAATTCTTCACGCTGTCAGGGAGGCTTTCCCAAATAGCCTGAAAGTCTTCGCCCACGGCGTTCAGGTCAGCGGCGAAACCGCTCATCGAATCTATCACGGCTTGAAGCCCGACAAACTGACCGTCTTTGAACCACTTCGCCTTATACTTGTCGAATATCTCTCCGAGCGGCTCTTCAAGGTATTTCTGTACGAGCATACGCTTCATAACGTCAGCGACAATCTCATTCACTTTGTCGCCCCACGCCTCGGCGTAGTCCTCTCCGTTCTGAAACGCCTCAAAGAAAGCGTCTGAGAGCTGTTCAGCAATGTCAGAACTTGAACCGCCGATGATGTCCTCGACCATTTCATTGATTATCTCAATAGCCTGTTGCCCGAGTTCTTCAATCTGCTGTTCCCAATCCTGAATTTTGTTATGGTCAGTCTTCTTCTTATCTTCTTCCTGACGTATCTGTTCCTGAATGAGGATTTGCTGTTGAGCGATGTTTTCAAGCTGTTGACGGGCGTTCTCATATTGTTTGCCGCCGAGAGCCTTGTCAGCCGTGTAGGCGATATTGCCATAGGCTGTGGCAAGCTTGTTGGCTGTCTTTGTCAGAAGCTCAGTGTTGTTCCTGATTTTCCCGAAGAGCAAAGACCACACGCCCGCCCAATCATTCAGGGCGATTTTGTTTCTCAGAAGCTCGTTGTACGTCTCTGACAAAGCCTGTTTCACACGGTCAATAGCCTTTCCGCTGTTCTCTTGAAGCCTGATGATTTCGGCGTGGTCAAGCTCCCATTGAAGTTGGTCAATACGCCCCTGCAGCTTCTCAATTTCTTTCTGTTTCGCCTCGTCATTGTTGAAGAGGTTTGCAATGGCTGTCGCCACCTGTAGGGCGGCTGAAATGACAGCGAGAATGACAGAGGCTTTTTCAACCGTCTGTATCGCTTTTGAAGCCGTTGAAGCGGTTGCGGTCATCGCCGTTGACGACATCTGAACCAACTGAACAATGCCGTTTATCATTGAGAGGGTTGACGTGGCTATTTCGCCCGCCGCTGAAATGACCTCTCCGACCGTACCGCCGACAGCGTCCCCGATGTCCTTGAAAGAGCGGGTACACTCATTCAGGGTCTTATAGAGGTCTTGCCATTCCTTGATTGAGCGTTTGTCGGGGCTGACGTTCGTTTTCGCCTGTTCTTTCTTTATGGCTTTCTGAGCCGTCTGAACCTTTGCCCGTGCCTGAGCGAGCTTCGTGTCAGAAGCCCCGCTCTTTTCAAGTTTCTTCAACTCGTCTTCGGCTTGGTTCAAGACCTGACGGAGCTGTTCAAGGCTATAAGTGGCTATTTCATTGCACCACGCCTGATAGCTCTCTTCACGCTGTGCGAACTGTTCATCAACGGCAGAGAGGGCTTCACGCTCAGCCCTGTCAAGTTCATCAACATTGCCCTGCGTCACGCCCGCTTTCAACTGACCTGTGGCGTTTCCCTCAGCGTCTGTCTCATACAGGGCTTTGCGCTTGTCGGCGAAATCTTCCTGAATTTTCAGGCGTTGTTGCTCATAGGTCTGAACGTCTTTCAGAATTTCTTCAAGAGCTTGCCTGTTACCCCTTATTTGATATTGTGTCGCCAAGTCAGAATATTGTTGCAAAATAGCCTGTTGCTCGGCTGAGAGGTCTTTCGCTGTCAGGTTCAAAGAAGCTCTGTAATTGATTTTCTGTTCCTCTGTTGCATTAGGGTTCTCTTGTTGCCATTCAAGCACCTTTTTGTCTTTGAGGTCTTCAATCATCTTCTTTTCACGTTCAAGGTTCTGAACGGTCAAGCGGTCATAGTTTAGCTGTACCTGAGCCATTGACTTTTCAAAGCCCTCATCCATTGCGTCAATCTGAGCCTGACGAATATCCAATTCAGCTTGAATAGTCTCAGATTTCACATTTTCAGCGTATTCACGTATATCCGCAGCCCGTTGAGCCGCTGCGTCAGCAAGAGCCTGCTTGTTGTCTTTTGAGCCGCCTGACCCCGTTCCACTACCGCCTGAACCTGACCCGCCGCCTGTTGTGGTTGGTAGGTATGCAGAGTAGTTCTTCATCATGGCATCAATGTCTGACAACTGTGAATTGCTCTGAGAAATGATTAAATCCTGTTTTGTGACCTCATTTGTTGCAGCATTTAGTTCCGCTGTTCTCAATCTCAGAACTTTCTCAGCGTTATCAAGAGACCTGCGGTATTCTGAGGCTGTTGTCGAATAGGTAATTTGACCCTCTTTGCTTGCGAAAGCACCTCCAACAAACATATTGTAAAGAAGCCCTTTATCGCCTTTACCTGTTGCGTCATCAAGTTCTCCCATGCGGCTGTCATAAGAGGCTTGTTCGCGAGTTACGACAGCCTGAGCAGCGTCACGGTTTCTTGTCGCTTTTGTCACGTTCTTCACGGCGTTTCCTTTCTCCAATTCAGCCGTAATTCGTTTGGCGACAATCTCTTCTCTTTTTGCTTGAAGAGCCTTTGCAACGGCAAGCCTGTTCAGGCTTTCGATATGCGCTTCAATAGCTTCTGTGTTGTCACGGTGCAATCTTCCCTCTGTATCAAGTTCAGCGTGATACTTCGGAACTATTGCCTGCATTTGAGTTAAGGCTTTCTTTCTGTCATTCAGCGAGGCGGTCTCATCGTGTATCGTCTTGTTCAGGCTTTCAATCTTGCTTATTTCCTCAGCGGTGCTTTTGGCAGCGTTCTTCTTCGCTTCCAAAACAGCGTCTTCGGATTTCTGCAATTCTTTCAACTCTTGTTCCTGAGCCTTTATTCGCTCATTCACATTCTTGATTGCCTCTTCTGTATCGTCCTGAGTGTCAGCGAACAGGGCAAATGCCGTCACAGCGGCGGCAAGAACAGACAGAACAAGCCCGAGAGGGTTTGCCCTGCAGACCATATTGAACAGTATCATAGCGTCTTTTGCTGACGTTATGGCGGGGACAAGAGACAGAAAAGCCTGAGCCGTCTGCCACAGAGCCATTAGTTTATGAGCCGCAGCAACGGCGATGACGGCGGCTTTATAAGCCCCGTATGTTGCGATGACAGTCAAGAGAACCTTGCCTATCTCTTCCCAATGTTCAATTACCTCAGAAGTCACAGACAGAGCACCGCTAATTGCGCCCTCAGAACTCTTTCCAATTTCATTGAACATTTGTTCTATCTGGTCTTCAATGTTGGATATTTGACCCGCTATCGTCTTTGACTGAGCCTCCATGAGACCGCCGAATTTGCTGCCCTCTGATGTCAGGTTCACAATGGCTTGCTGAACCTGTGGGAAGCCGACCTTGCCCTCTTCAACGAGTTTCTTTACCTCACTCTCAGCAACGCCGAATTGTTTCGCAAGTTCAGCCATAAGAGGAATACCACGCCCGAGAAATTGATTGAGGTCTTGCGTGTACAAACGCCCCTGAACCATAGTCGTTCCGTAGAGGTAAGCCAAATCATTGATAGGGATTGAGAGACCCGCAGCGATGTCTCCGAGACGAATAAGAGTGTCATTCACTTTCTCGGCTTCAAGACCGTAGGCGAGAAGCTGTTTTGCGCTGTTGGCGATGTCTCCCATACTGAACGGGGTGGTGGCGGCGGTCTTCACAAGTTGATCCATGAGAGAGACAGCCTTTTGCTCAGAGCCGAGCATGGTCTTGAATGAGATTTCAAGTTTTTGAAACTCGCCCCTGACGTTAGCCACATTCGTGACAAACTCTTTCATCTGAGCAACAGCGAACACGCCCGCAACGGTTTTCCCGATACGGTTCATTGTGTCATCAATCCTCTTTCCTTCATCAACAGCGGTCTGACCGATACCGCTCAAAATGCGTTTCGATTCATTCGCCCCTGTTCTCAGTTGAGAATTGTCAAGGCTAACGCCATAACTCAGTCTTCCGTTATTGTTGTTCATCTTACTTCTTTAATCGCAGGTTTCAAAAAATTCACGTACTTTATCTCTGTTGGCAGGGTCATCGGCTTTGATGACCTTTTGCGGCTCGCCACTCTTCTTGTCTTTCTTCTTCGGGTCATAAGACGGGAGAACGGCTGAGTACATTATCACATTGGCGTAGCTCATATCAAAGAGAACGTAGTCAAAGGGCAACGTATAAGCCTTTGAAATGCCCGCCACAATCGCCCAAATGCTGTCATTCAGTTCTCCACTTTCCTCGTCTGATGCAACAGATTGATTTCTGTCAGGAAAGTGGTAAGACCGAAAAAATCACTCAACTCCAACGTGGTCAGAACCTGTGTTATTACCTCAAATAGCTTTTTCGGCGAGAGGTTCAAGAGAATTTCATCGGTTAGTTGCTCTTTCTGTGTGCGGCGGCGTGAGAACAAAGCCCGCAGACGTGAAAATACGCCTCTCTGAGCGGGTTTCACTCTCAGCTCGGAGCGTTGTGCCCCAAGAATGAGAATAGCCGCTATTTCGCCCAAGAAACGGGTGTGGCGTGCGATACAAAAACACTCTTGAACCAACTTTTCGGGGTCAAGAGTGAACTTCGGAATGCGTGAGACCGCCTCCGAAGCGAGAATGAGCGTTGCAATGGTGGGTGGTGCGACCTCATAGGTCTTTGACCCGACCTGAACCGTGATTGCCTTTTCGAGGATTGTGTCTGTGACCTTTACCTCGACCTGATTGTTCTCAGCCATAATGATTTTAGAATTTTAGTTTGAATTGAAACGGGGGGCGGGTTCGAACCGCCACGCTCTCAGGGGCAGAAGTCCTGAGCGAGACTGCCAACTCTCAACCCCGTGAAAGGTTTAAGAGCCTGACTTTGTGTAAGGCTTCAAGGTCTTACCCGTCTTCGGCTTCAAGCAGCGGGCGGTGTATTTCAGCATCTTTCCGTCAGCCGTTGAGAAAGACTCGTCACAACGAACGACAGAGCGGTCAATCTGACAGCCCTCACAGTCTTCGTCTTCGGGAGTGATGCGGAAAGCGTGTTCGCCTGAAATAAGACCGTCATTGTCTTCAAACGGGCGTGTCTTGCCTTTCTTCACAAAGATTTCAAACTCCAGCGTATAGGTGTTCTTGCCGTAACGCACATCTACAAGCTCGCCGCCCTCTTCTGTGGCGGTCTTCTCTGTTCCCGCTGTCGGGGTCACTTTTGTGGTGTCCTCTTTCGGCGTGTCAAGCTCAGTCCAAGAAGCGGAAGGCCCAGGTGCTCCGTCAGTGGAGGGTGTGGTCTCAATCTTGCACTTGCCCCAAGATAGTATTGCCATAGTTTCTCAAAATTTGAAATTAAACATTCACGTTTCATTCTTCGCCGTCAAAGAAGCGGTATTTCAGCTTCACGACAACGAAATGTTGGTTTGTCTCAGGCTCAGCCTCCGTGTAGATCGTCTGTTGAAGCGAGAAGCGGTAACAACTCTTGTCAGCGGTCAGCGTCTTGACCCAAGCGGCGGCAGCGGCTTCAATCTCTTCACAGCGTTTGCCGTCCTCTTCAAGGACACCCGTGCCTACCCCCTCAACGTCAGGCACAAAGATGTTGACGGTAACGACACCCGACTGAACTTGGTCAGGAAGCCCCGTAGTGAAAATCACAACTGCGTCCTCCTGACGGCTGTCACGGGGGCGCATACCTTGACGATAGACCTGACCCGAGAGAGAGGCGGCGAGGCTGCTTCTCTTCAACAGGCGGTAAATATCGCCCTGAACTCGCTTTGATGTCAATGTTGCCATAAACTGCTTTTAGTTTGTTATCTGAACCCTAATTTTTTCAACAGGCTTTCAGTCATTTGGTCTGCACATAGCTCAGAACTGTCAAGAACGTCATAGCCCCTTGCCGATACATAAGCGGCGTATTTCATACCCGCCACAACTATCAGACACACGGACTGAGGAAACTCTTTTGCCACTTTCTTAGCATAAGCGAGACCGTCTTTCGCCCCCTGAGAGCCTGACTTCACGATAGCAAAATCAGAAGACTTGATTACACGTCCGTCAGCCGTGATGATGTAACCGATAGAACTTCTCAGATTGCCCGTTTGGTCTTTATAACTGTCAGTCGAACGTGCCTTGTTCAGACAGGCTTCTCCGATATACATAAAGGTTCGCAGAATAGAGATTTTCAGGCGTTCAATCTGTTCTTCCGTGTAACGCTCTATTTCCGACATCGGTGTCAACTGAGTGATTGGCATATCTTCTGAGTTATTTTTGGCGAATTTGTCTTCTGTGGCGTTTACTTTTCAAAGTGGTGTAAGTTATCACTGCGAAAAAGTAAAGCCCGCATTCGGGCGCATTCGCTGTTAGACCAAAATCCGTTTCATTCCCACGGCTTCAAGCGGAACGACCTGTGAGACGCTGAACTCGCCGAGCGGCTTTCCTGTGATGTCTCTCAGCCTGAACCGCTCTGACAGAATCGGGGTGTCTTCTTCAAGATAGACCTCATAGGATTTCTCTGTGAAGTGTTCGCCCCCGAGAGCCTGAGCAAGCTGATTGATTTTGACCACCTGAATGTTTGCGGGCTGAGCCTCACTCCAAGACGCAGAAGAGGGCTGAGAGCGGTAACCCGTCTCAGGGTCAATCGCTCCCGCCTCCTGTATCTTGAATTCGATTGTTCCGTTCTGAATTATCATAGCCGTGAACCTTTATATCCGTAGATGGGTTTCTGAGAGGCTGACCCGTCAGGCTCAAACTCAGCGTAGAGAGCCTTTGCCTGATTTCTCAGCCTTGTTCTCTGTTCGTCCGTGAAACTGAAAGACTGCCCGCCCTGTGAGATGTCAGGGGCGAAAGAGAGCCACAGAAAGAGGTCAGCACGGGCAAGGTTGTACGCCTTGCCTTTCAGAACCTCAGCCGTAGCCTCCCCGTCAAGGTCAAGACCTCTCTTCTCAGCCGTCTCAACGAGCGTGCGGAGAGGAACGGGGTACGGGTTGAAGCCTTTCAGCGTTTCAATGACTTTTGCCATAGACCTGAGACGTTATCGGTTTACCACTCTTTTGCGTCAGTCTTGACGTAGAGGTTGCGATAAACGGTGTCAAACACGGGCACAGCGTCAGCCTGTCCGATAGTGATTTCAGACTGAGGCTCGCAGGTGCCGTACTTCTTCACAACGGTATGAGAACGCTCAGCACGGAGAATGAGGTCATTGCTCTCGGCGAGAATGTCATACTGAGTTGAGCCGAGACGTTCGGTCTCAGACAAAATCAGACGGCTGTTCTCAAACGGGTTGCCCGATGTGCTTGTGCCGTCAGCGAACTCACGGGTAATGGTCTGGTCAACCACACGCAGCTGAATACCGTTGAGCCAAGCCTGCTTGGCGAGCATTGTGTTGACCTGAGTGAGGTCAGGGGTCTGCGACATACCCACGGCGTTGCTCAGGTAAGAGGCGCACGCCTTGATGATTTGGTCTGCCGAGCAAATCTTGTAGAGTTCGTCCTGATTGATGAAAGCGAACTTCGGGTTCAAGCCCTTGCCCTTTGCGAACTTGATGAGCTTCACAAGGTCGCCGATGATGTCAGCCGAAGCCGTCTGAGACCAATCAGAACCTGTCTTCTGCTTCATATCATCGTCCACATCGTAGTCAAGGTCAAACTCGTTCGCATAGGTGGCGTTGGTTGTCGTTGTGAAGCGCAGAACGCCCGCATTTGAAGCGAGCTTCCAAGCGATGAACTCCAGTTCAGACTGAACGCCCGTGAAACAGAAGTCAACGTCTCCACCCCAATAGTCAACGAGAGAGATTGCATCGCCGTCCTGAGCGAGTGCACGTGCGGTCTGATAGTCCTTGATTTCAGAACGGGTCATTTCACGGCTGATGCTGATGAACGGAATGTCGCCCTTTGCGCTCTCAAAGAGCGGACGGCGTTTTCTCAGCACCGTTCCGTTGTCAGTGTGCAGGTCGGCTGCTACGTTCTTCTTTGCAAGCTGATTGCCGAGGGTACGCCACACAAAGCCGTTGACTTTCTTCACGGGGAAGTGCGTACCGAAGAGGAACGGTTTAGCGTCAACCGAGTTAAGACGAGCCTGAACCATCTGAGAGGTCAGACCGTCAATGAGAGTATTTACGATTGTTGCCATATAGCGTCACGAATTTAGTAGTTGATAATACCTGTCAGGTGTTTCTTCACACAGTCAGGAAGAGCGTTGCCCTTTGTCACGCCGATGAGCCAAGCGTCCGTGTCAAGGTTTGTACCCTGAACAACAGGCTTGCCCGTTCCTGAGAGAGCCAACGGGGTGTACTTCAAGGCTGATGTGCTTGCGGTGCTTTCAGCCTTAGCCTCAATCAAGAAGCCGCCCTGTGGAATTTTCACGCCGAGAGTTGTGCCGACAGTGATTGTGTCGTACGTCTTCTCAGTGTCAACGATTTTAGTGATTGCGTAAGCCTTGCCGCCCTCCTGAGCCATAACAAAGTCTCCAACCTTGAAGTTGTGACCCTTGTTGACCTTGATTTCAACGGCTGAGTTGCTTGCCTCTGCCGTGAGGACAGCAATCTTGACAACGTGACAAATGCCCTCAACGGGTGCGCTGAGGACAGAACCCTCACGGAGGAAGTCGCCTCCGAGTTCAGTGACGTTCACAGAAACGCCGCCACGGATGTCAGCAATCTTGTGCATGAAGACGCGAGGGGTCTGTGTGTCCTTGCGTCTTGAAACTGTCATTGCCATGATTGATGAGAATTTGAGTTAGACAATTAGAACGGCTGACCCTGACCCTGAGCCGACCCGTCACGCTGAGTGATGGCGGCTACCTGTTCTTTCGTCAGTTCCGCTCCCTGATTACCGCCGTTCTGAGCGGCGGGCTTGCCGAAGACAGCACCTTTCTGCTGAATTGAAGACTGAATGTCGCCGACCTCAGTTGTGATTTCGCCGACAAGAGCCGTGAACTGCTCGTCCGTCAGACCGTCAACAGGTGTACGGCTGTACGCCTTTCTCAGGTTCTCAGGGAGCTTTTCAATCAGGGTTGAAATTTGCTGTTTGCGGGTTTCGGTTGTGCGGGCTGTCTTCATCTGAGCCAACTCATTCTTCAAGGAGTTGTTGCTTTCAATGAGAGCCTGTGCCCAAGCGGGAACAGTTTCCGCACCCCCAGCGGGTGGTGTTACAGGAGGTGTCACGGGCGGGACAACAGGCGGCTGCGTCTCAGGCGGTGTCACTTTCACGCCGTCTTTGAGACCGTACTTCGTCTCATAGTTGTGAACGGCTGTCTGAGTTGCCTGAGTGGCACGGCTGTCGCCGTAACTCTCCAATACTTGCTGAAACGTCACCCCGTCAACAGCGGTCTGAACCTGTTCAGCAGTTGTGACAGTCTGAGCGAGCTTTGTCGCCACCCTGTCAAGAATTGCATCGCTGACCCCCACGAATTTGGCTTTCAGCGCAGTCAAGATTTGTTGTTTCATATATGAACCGTTTAATTAAACTGAATGGTTTACGGCACAAAGTTACTGCTTTTTTCTGAAAGTGATTACAAAATAATCAGAAAACTTTTGGTTATCCCAAAAAATTGTGTATAAGGGCAAATAGAGCGGTATTTTGTTAAGAGGAGTTAAAAATAACCTGTTCGGATGATTTTTTCTCGCGAAACATTTGTTATATTCAAAATACTTGCCTTACTTTGCAACGTGATTTCAAGGTAATCACATTTAACAACTCTAAAAACAGCAGAAAAATGAAAGCAACAGCAACACTCGCATACAGCAGCAAGTTCATCAACAGAAACTATCGCATCAAGGTTTCAGGCGTTGACGGTCAGGGCAACAAGGTTCACAAACTCGTTGGCGTGAGAGGTATCATCGAACTCATCGGAATTGAGATGCTGAACAAGCTCTTGAAGAGAGCCGTGAACTGTCTTGAAGACGTTTGCGTATGCAAGCTGCGCAGAGGCTTGAAAGTTTCATTCTATAACAAATAATCACAGGAGGACAAGACAATGAGACAAAAGATTTACAAGGTTTCAAGAGAGAGGGCTATCACAATAGCCGCCAACCACAACTGCGTTTCAAAAGAGACGGCAGCAAAGTACACGGACAGCGAACTCAAAGAGGTTCTGCGTCAGTTAAGATTAAAACCCGCCTTTTGAGCTATGATAGACAGAGGCATAATCGAAGCGGCTTATCTGACAGGCTTTGAGCCGTCAGCCGAAGACCTGACAGAAGCCGCCCTCTTTGAAGAGGCTCAGGCGTATCTAACGAACATTTCAATTCAGTTTTAACCAAATAAATTTTAAGCATTATGGCAACAACAGCAACAACAGACCTGCAGAAAGGTCTCAACGAAGTGGTAATCAACAAAGTTCAAAGAATGATTGACGGCAAGGCTCAGGGCGTTCAGGCAACGATGAGCCGCCTGATTGAAGAGGGCAAAATCGCTCAGGACTTCATCGCTCCGATAGGCGTGAACCTGAAAGCCAAAGACCACAGCCCCGTGATAACTTTCAGCGGGGAGGGCGGTCTGATGATGAATATGCCTGACGGTCAGTTCTCTCTTCACGATAACGCCATAGGTCAGCTCGCAGATCGTATGGGCGTTCCGTCACGTTATCTGAGAAACCTTGCGGGCGGCGGTCAGGAATGGCAGATACTTCTCGCCGCTGAAATTCTCAATCAGCACAGCGATTGGACGCAGCGCAGCCGTGTTCTCGTCAGAGCCGTTGGGCAACAGGTCAGAGGCGTTCTCAGTGACAGCTACCGCCGCCTGAACAGCGTTGAAATCCTGACCGCCTTTGTTCAGGAGGCAGCGGGTCAGGGCGCAGTAATCAGTGATGCGTATATGAACGACACAAAGGTTTGGGCTGAAACCATTCTCCCTCAGCCTATCATCGTACCGACAGCCAAGAACGGGGACGTGGTTATCTTCGCAGGGGCACGCTTCTCAACCTCTGACTACGGGGACGGGGCGGTTGATATGAGGGCATTTCTTCTGAACGGGGCTTGCCTGAACGGTATGGTTCGCGAGAGCGTGATGAAACAGGTTCACTTGGGCAGCAAGCTCCCTGACACGCTCGCCCTCAGCCGTGAGACCTATGAGCTCGACACCCGCACAACCGTCTCAGCCGTGAGAGACCTGACAAAGGGGCTTTTCAGCCGTGAGAACCTTGAACAGAAAGCCTACGAGATACAGGGGGCTTCGGAGATTGAGGTTGACCCTGAAAAGGAAATCACGAAGCTGACCAAGAGCGGGCTTCTTCTGAAACAGGAGGGTAAAGAGGTTGAGAAAATCCTGATGAAGAATGACCCCGATGACGGCGTTCAGGGAGCAGCCACCCTTTGGAAGCTCACTCAGGCGATAACCGCCCACGCCCGTGAGTTAAGCCCTGAGCGCAGCCGTGAGCTGCATGAGATTTCAGGCAACTTGATGAACAGAGTGAAGTTGAACGCCTGAGCATGACAGAGAGAACACAAAGAACGCCCGTCACGCCGCCACAAAAGCCCGTGACGGGCTTCAATGACCCAAGTATTAACAATCACACTAAAACCCAAAGAAAATGAAGCAGAATGAAGCAAATGAGGTCAGAACCCTCAAAGAGCAATTCACAGAGTTGAAGAAGAAGCACCCTGATGCCGTGATAATGTTCAGGGGCAACGATTGGTATCATTTCATCGGCGAGGACGCAAAGACCGCCTCAGAGGTTCTTGGCATAACCCTGACACGCCGCACCTCAGACAATGAGCCGACAGCCTGTTTCCCGTGTCACGCCCTTGACACTTACCTGCCACGTCTTATCAGAGCGGGAAAGCGGGTGGCAATCTGTGATGATATTGTGGAAAGAAAGACTACCACAAAAAGATGCGTTTCTTCCGATAAAACAACGATAGACTAATAGTTTTCTCCGAGAAAACCCTCTCAAAATGACGTTTTCTGCGCTAAAACTCAATACAGCGCGCGCGTAAAAGGAAAGGAGAGTAAAGGAGAGAAAAGAATAGATAAATAAATTTATCTCGTAATTTCGCCTGATTGTCTCAGGCGGTAAACACTCAAAAACGTATGGCGAAAAATCAAAAACAGACTGCGGGCGCACTCAGGTCAGAGAGCGTCTTCAAGGTCAAATTCAAGACCCCGCCCACAGAGGGCGATGAGCGGACAGAGTTCTTCTTCTCTTCGCTCGCTGCGATTTATGACCTCTTCACGCCTGAACAGGTCGGCTGCGCCGTCAGCCGCCTCTGGGCGTTGAAAGTCTCAGACGGGAACACGTATGAGGGGCGCAAATGCACAATCAGCCGTGAAGAAGTTCGGCGCAAAGCGCAGAAACGCCCCACAAACGGCTCAAAATCTCCAAAGTGATAACTTACACCAAGAAAAACAGAAAGCCCGACTGCGGGCGATTTCGGAGAAAATAACTCAAATTCTGAAAAGCTATGTCAACAGAAAGAACAATCACGCTGCGGAAGAGAATGGCAGCATCAAAATGCAAAGACAAAGAGGGTAGAGAGGTTCAGTTCCTCGGCTCAGGTTATATCAACAGGTGGAAGAACGGCAAGGGCTGCTCCTGTTCGCCTGACGCTCTTTTCATCTCAGAGTTCCTCCCTGACCTAAGATTTGAAGAGGGGGAGGTGGACGTTGACCTAACTCTAAGCCTTGACCATATTGAGGGCGGGCGAGAAATGTGGGTCTTCGGTCTCAGGCTTAAATCAAGAATGCTGTCCCCGTTCAAGCCCAAACTAATCAAGGCTGACACGGAGAGTGAAGAGCGAGACAGGGCTGATACTTGGAGCGTCAAGGGGTCTGAATGTTACCTTGACAGTTGGTGCGGTCAGGCGTATTTTGAACAGATCCCCGTCACGCCTGAGCCGTTCCCCGTATGGGCTACCGTAAAGCGGGTTCAGCCTGAGAATGTTGTAAGTTCCGAGAAAAACCTGTAATTTTGCAAGCGATATGAAA
>CAMCRP010000063.1 GCA_945877315.1 uncultured Ruminococcus sp.
TGGTAAGCTGTTCGTTGATAAGTGTGGTCTGATGTCGTTTGAGGATTACGAAAGAATATGCGAAAGTGATGAGTTTGGAAATATTCTTTCTGCATATGCTGACATCAAAAATAAGCCTCACGCATGTGAAGGCGATGCAAATGTTTCGTCCGAAGTTGATACATATGGAATTGAACGTGGTGTTGTTTATACGGGCAATGCTGTTGTTCAGCCTGAAGTTGATTCATACGAAACAGAAAGCATTGATTAATGCAGAGAGAGTGCAGAGAGAGTCCCTCTCTGCCCACCATAAAGCTGTTGCCCGTCTTAGGACGGGATGACAGCTTTATTAGGGGGGGCTAATAATGTTGACATTATTAGCTGTGGCAATGACAATACTAAACATCCATTAATCACGGGAATCTCTCGGCACAAAAATCATATACGCAAATTTTTGTGCCGATTTCTTCTCCGTGATTTTAATGGTGTTTAGTATAAAGGAGCGTGACGATATTTATGGACACAACGGTAAATATTCATATGAATACAGGCAGTATTTCTGAGCCGCATAATTGGCGTGACAAGGATATGATTCTGGCAGAAAATTCGCATAATTCGGGAAATTATATTGATATTTCCAATGAATTCGGCGATTCTTTTCACATTACATTGTATAGAAATACTTTGATAGAGAAGTACAACGAATTGTTCGGTGAGGCACTGAAAGAGTACAATGACAAACAGAAACGCAGCGACAGAAAAATCACAATGATTGATTATATGAATTCTGTTGAAAATGACACAAGAGGAAAAAGACAGACCAAGCGTGTAAACGGGAAAAAAGTTGCTGATTACAGCAAGCCAAAAGGCAAAAGGTTATCGTACGAATTTATTAGTGCAACTGGTAATACCGAATGTGCAAAGGATGACGACGAAAGAGTATGCTATGATAAAGCAAATCATCAGATACGTCCCGAATACTTACCCCGTGATCTTCAATACAGAATCGTTCGTGCATACTGCAAAAGCTTTCAAGAAAGGAATCCATATTTTGCAGTTGTAAACATTGATATTCACGGTGATGAGCTGTATTTGAATCAGCGTAATGTATGGGAATACGCTGTTGTACATTCACATATTGAGTTTATCCCTTTTGCAGAAGGCTTCAAGCAGGGTTTGTCAATTCAAAACAGCATGAATAAGGCACTTGCGGCAATGGGTATAGAATACGGAAAAGACAGAAGGTGTCCGTATGAAGTATGGTGTGAAAAAGAACGCAGGTATCTGGAAGAGCTCACCTACAAAATGTATGAAGAATATTGCGGAGAAAATCGCGATTTCTATAATGAAAACGGACCTCTTCATATATACCATCCTGTTTCTGACAGGAGCAGAATGGGTGGACTTGATAAAGAAAATTATATAGCAAAAAAGGAGCTTGAGGAACAGCAGGCGGATATGCGTGTGGCGTTGGATGATATGAATCGGATAGCTGAGGAACAGGAAATCAAAAAACGGGAATTGGACGCACAAGAATTGTCATATACCAGCAGAGAAATTGGCTTGAATGCCAAGGAAGAAATGCTCAAGCATAAAGCAGAAGAAAACAAACGTGAAGCTGAAAAGAACAAGCAGGAAGCCGAAGCAAATAAACAGGCAAGAAAGCAGATTGAAGCTGACAATGCGGCAGTTGCTGAGAGAAATGCTATATTGAACAAAATGGAAGAAGAATTCGATGAGCGTGTTAAAAAAGCTGCTGACAAGAAGGTTAATGAGATCCTTAAGAAGATGGATATGGAAAGGAAAAAGGAAAGAATGGGTGAAACGATCTATAGCGGTTCAGGGGATTCTTCTCAGGATTACTATAGTCCTAAGCTTAGGAAGAAGATTAAGTAGGCTGACACCGCCTTAGGCGTATTCTATGGTTCTAGGAATATTCGGTGAAGAATGATAAGAGCAGTAACATTTCTGCTACTGCTCTTTGACGATTTGTTTTGTAGCCTGCGTTGGGGCGCTCCTCAGAACTCAGCTTTTGCTGAGCTTTTACCCATGTTTGGCTGCGTTTTTAGTATGGTCAAAATTATTGTGGGAAATTCATTTACACAGATTATTTTTCAGACCCGTATAATTCGATATATAGTGGTTCGGCGGTCATGGTTCTATCTCCGATACTGTTTTCTGCGAACAAGCCATTAACTGAATATCGTTATCCGAGGACGGTTTTCCGCCAAAATCCGAATAGCTGTCATACACTTCCATTCCGAGAGATGAAAAGATCTTCTTTATTTCATCAAGGGAATATAATCTGATAGGATTTCCTTCTGTCATTTCGGGCTTTGGCAAAGCTTCACCGTAATGATAATCAAGCTGACCGTAAATAAGCGTTTTCGTTTCGCTGTTCCATTCAAAATTTGATAATGTAAGGCATTTTTCTCCCGCATCCCACAGCTTGCACGGGAAATGAGTTTCGGCATAGCTTCTGTTCATAATGTCCATAAAATGCTTTCCGCCTGAACGCAAGGCTTTTGAAACGACAGCAAATATTTTAAGATTTTCCTCATCGTTTTCAAGATATCCTATCGCACCGTCAGCCATATTAAGTACGATATCAAATTCATTTTCAAAGCTTACATCACGGATATCCGAACAGATGAACATTGCACTTAGATTTTCATTTTTAGATTGTTCCGAAGCGTACTTTATGTAATCGGGAGTGATGTCAACGCCCGTAACATCAAAACCGCGGCGTGCCAACTCCAGCGAATGGCGTCCGAATCCGCAGGCAAGATCGAGTATTCTTTCTCCACCGATAAGTCCTAATTTTTCTATAAGAAAATCTACTTGACGCTGCGTATCCTCCACCCATGACTGATCTTTAATATCAAGTGTCCATATTTTTTATACCAATCGTTTTTCATTGCTTTCATATGAATTCTCCTTTTCTTGTATGTCTTCATCAGAAGAACATTCCATCAAAATATTTTTTTGAAATCAGCTTTTTCAATTTATCATGTAACCTACAGCAGAATATGTATTGAATTAGTTTAATCAGGAATATTGAACGATTTTTACATCATTTATTCCTCTGTGCTGCTAAGCGAGGTGTGGTATCCGGCACACCATGTTCATCCGTATAGGTTATATGATTTTCTATGTATTGAAAGCTGACTTCATTAATTGGATTAATTGTAATTTCGTGAGTAAACCGTGGAAAGCACTTATAATCAAAGCAGAGAACATCTACAACTAAAGTAATAGTGCCATCCTCATTATCCCGTTTCTCCCTTACTTCAGGCGTAAGCTTTGGACAGTAAATCACATTATAAGGATTACACTCTTGCCATGGATAGGAATTAGAGTCGCTCGTATATAACGATAAAGCTCTGAATTCTTCCAAAGAAATATCAAAATAACGGAGGATAGTATCCTCAAAAATATTTGCAGGAATGAGGCGGCACGACATATCTGTGCACCTCTCATAATCATCAGAATACACATAATCACCATACACCGCCGTATATAATGGTTCAAATAAGTCATTAAAACATATTTCTTTGTAGCTTTGTCTATCCCAATTTTTTGTAAAAACGCTGCTTGGATAACCGACAGGTGATAAATATTTTGCATATAAATCATACAGGTCTTTATCTGCCGACTGTAAACGTATAAAACTACAAGCACTCCAATGACGGTCAAGAGGATAAATCTGATAGTAGAAGCATTCATTATATGTCATGCCCCAATCGATCAGCTGATTCATAGCCGGAGCTGAGATGTTGTATTCTCCATTTTCGTCCCAAATAATAGATGTAATAATATGGTACATTTTTTCTCCGTCATAACGAAAAGTAAAGTAATATATAGTTCTGTTTTCAGAAACTAAAGCCAAACTTTGTTCTGATTTTTCGCCTTCATTTGCTAATTCATAAAAACGCTTCAATCCATTTGAATTTTCCAGATATTCAGGATAAACACTATCACTATTAATAACGGCGTAACCGAACTCAGACAGTAAGCTTTCCACCTCATCAATTGCCGTTTGCGTCAATATTGTGTCATATGGAAAGGATTGCAAGGTTTCTTTTTCTCCATTTACTATCAAGTCATTACAAAGGAGAGCGATCTCTTCACATTCACTCTGTAATTTCCCTTTTGTTTGGGCATCGACATCCATGCGTTGAGAGTAGGGAAAAGGAGAATTATTTTTGATAACCTCACTTTGTTCAATATATTCTGTGCCTTCTGTTTCTGTAATAGCTGACATTTCATAAATACCACTGCAGCCCGCTGACAAAAGAATTAGAAAAAAGCCAAAAGGGAGCAGCAGCGTTTGATATTTACATGCAAATTTCGATCCAATTTTGCGCTTATAATATTTCATATATCTCAGCACCCTTCTGTCTTAAAGTATTTATGGTTTCTTGTGTCACCGGGATAATACAAAGGCTTTGACTGCTTCCAATAGCAAAATATGAATATACAGCTATATTGTCCTTATAGAACACTGCATATGGGACAGAATCACTGCTGTACCATTCATCAGAGGGAAATATGTGGTCATATCCTGAGTCTATTGCTTTGGAATATATTACGTGGTCATATCCTGAGTCTATTGCTTTGGAATATATACTGATGATCTGTTCGTCAGAAAAATCAGGAAAAAATACTTTCAAAGTGTAAAAGCACATTTCTTTATACAAATCATACATTGATGCTGTATAACTATGCCAATCAAAGTTTATATTTATTTCTTGTATATAATCAGCATTAGTTGGGGCATATACTTTTATGGTGGGAAGCGGCCATCTCTTTTCATCTTCCGTGAAAAAATAAAATCTCGTTTCATGTTCAGAGTGAATAGAGGTTTCTTCCGTCCATGTTTTCCATTCTTTTGACGGCAATAAATAGCGTTTGAAGTTATCCTGCCAATAATAACCGTTATAACAGTCGATATAATCGTCAATAGAAATAGAAAAGACAAGTTCTTTTTCCCTGTTTTCCATAATATCTATATTGAACTTCTTAAGTTCAGTTTCTTGCGTTAGTATATCGTTAGGCGGTATATCCGATGGATCTTCCTCTAATCGCTCGCTTACGAAATCATATTTTTCATTATAAGAGCCTTTATCAATTAGGTTACCGAATTTATCGTAAAATTCCCATTCAATTGGGATATCACTATTGTCAAGAGAACTTCCGCAGCATTCCACCCCAAGATATTGCCCATAAAACAAAGCGTTTACATATTCATAGTAATAAGTATATTTTTTAGTTCCTCTATCGGTGCGTGCAACCATTTTTGTGTTATACTTTTCTATTTCCCGTTCAGGTTGCAAAACAAAGATCGTATAAAATAACCCTGCCACAAAAAATAAGCACGATAGAACAATCGATACGTTAATATGAGCAGATTTGCAAGGATCTTCTTTTTGATGAAACAACTTGTATATTCCTGCTGCTGCACGCGAAGTAAGCAGTATAAGTGAAATAACCCAGATCCAAATTGTAATCAGCATGGGAACATACCGTAAGTGTAAATTCATATTAATTTTAATCAAGTAAGTGCAGCCTGAAATGAATACAGCTGCTATTAATGGGCAGCATACTCTATATTTTTTCAAAAATCTAATAAACATAAAAATCCTTTCTTTTAGTATTACATTTGTAAGATATAGCTCTGTATAAATGAGCTGTCAGGAATTGAAAATAAACGTCTAACAGCTCATTCATTTAGTAAAGTTGGATTCCGAGTTTTTCACAAATCTGATATGCGATCTGTGCAGCATTCTTACCATTGGCATTGGCTTCATCCTGCAAGCTCACAGTAATGAAATAGGTGTTATTATCAGTTTCCACATATCCGACAAACCATCCTATAATATCATTATTATCTTTTTTTCCTGTGCCTGTTTTACCGTATAACCTATTTCCGGTATAATCGGATATGTATAACGCATCCTTTACTGCATCTAAATTATCTTCCTTAAACAGGAATTCATTGTTATAAAGCTTTACAAGTAATTCAGTTTGTTCTAATGGAGATATTCTCAGACTGCTACCATTCCAATAATATGCGGTATCATTTCCAATGCAGCCATTTCCATATCCGATTCCATTATAAAACTGTTCCAATAAATCGGCTCCTGAATGCCGATCTAAGGCTTGAAAATACCAGTTGGCTGAATTTCGAATTGCAGTTCGGAGCGTCTGATCATTATTCCATTCAGGAAATTCCCGATTGATATTATCCCACATTAATGTGTTATTTTTCGGAGTAATAAAGCCATGCTCTAAGGCATTGATCGCACTATAAATTTTACATGTCGAACAAGGCGCAACTCTTTTGGTTATCATGGGAACATTGTATGCTGAATAGGAATTCGATCGTGTATCAAATATAACCGCACACCCCGTTATTTCGTTGAATAGGTCACTATAATCGGCTTCTGTGATATTTATTGTTTGATTTGGTTGATATGATAGTCCAAAATCAGAAGCAAAGGCACTTAAAACGCCGTTTTGAACAAATACCGCAAATGACAGACCAACAAGTAATATTCGTCCCAAAGCCTGTGAACGCCGAGTTTCCCTTTTATAATTTGCAATCCGTTCAATGCGGTATTTGATCTGTGTCTTACCGAAAAATAATCCATTTGCTGTGTAAATAATTGAGCTGTTTTTCTTTCCTGCAAATTGTATCAGTGTTTCACCATAGCATAGGCGTTTCTCTTCCGTAGGATAGATATTCAAAACAGCCCAATCGCAATACACTTCACGATCCCGCCGCATTTGGGAAAAAACCCACCACACGATCGGATTAAACCAATATACAAGTTGCTCTGCGCAGAACAAGAAATTGACCCATGTATCTCTATGCTTAATATGAATAAGCTCGTGTAACAAAATGTGTTCAATATTTGTTTGAGATGATTTTTCTGTCATATCTTCGGGAAGAGCAACATAAATGGTTTTGCAGCCAAAGGTTAATGGAGCTGTAACTAAGCGTGATTGAATCAGATGAATATTATTTTTGACCGAAATCTGTTTGCGGCAATCATCAAATATTTTAATTATATCTTCCGACGGTTCTTCAGAAAAATGAATAATCATACGGAGCTTCCTGTGACCTAAGCAATAAAAACCTATAACCGTCAAAGCTCCAATTACCCAAATTATAATTATAATCGGAATGGAACTGATGCTGTTAAAGCTATCAATTACTTCAGTAAATTCATAACGCCAATCACTTGGCATATCTGACGGAGAAAGAGTGTTAATTGTTGGAGATGTAATTTTTTGAGCAATAGAATTTACTTTTGCAGAAAACATAAGTCTATTTGGAATAAGCACGACGATTAATGACAGCAAAAGTGCGGACCAAATATAATAATGGAATTTCGGAGTAATTTTGTCTTTCAGCAGTTTTTTTAGCAGTACTACAATGGCTGCTAAAATGACAATACTGATATTTCCTATAAAAAAACGAGTGATAAACATAAAGATTAACTCCTGTTTTTACGCTTCGCATCTAAAATAGCTTGCAAATCATTTATTTCTTTCGTCGTTAGCTCATGTTGATTTAGCAGACTTACCACCATTTGATCAACCGCTCCATCAAAAAAGCGATTTGCAAATTTTTTGCCTGCTGCCTCAAGGTAAGCTTCTTTCTTTATTAATGGGTAATATACAAACATTCTGCTATCCTTTTTATGAGCGATAACGCCCTTCTTTTCCAAGCGAATAAGCATTGTTTGAATAGTCTTAGGACTCCATTCTTTATTTTCGGACAGACGCTCAACAATGTCAATGGTGTTAATTGGTGCATACTTCCAGATAATATTCATTACGTCAAATTCAGCATCTGAAATCTGAGGTAGGTCAGACATAAGTACATCTCCTTTCTAAGTCTTACAAGTGTAATATTAATTATACAACAATCATTTTCAAATGTCAACAGCACATAAACAGTACGAAGAAATTTTAAACTTTATTAAATAGTTGTTCAAAGGCTGCGTCGCTTGATTTGAAATTAGGGTGCGTTTCTGAGTAGATAAAGATGCTTGTTAAGAGGAACTTGACCGTATTTGCAAGAAACAGAAGAAGCAAGCTAAAACCAAATGTTTTTTGTGTAAAGAGATTAGCTTTGTTTCCGCAAAAAAGGTTTTTATTAACCCGCAAATTATGATTATGTTGGGAAAACAACTTCATGTTTTTGATATACTATTGACATTTTCGAAAAAACAAGTATACTGTAATTATAACAGATGGGAGGTGTTTAAAATGGCTGCATTCTTACGAATCAGAAATATCTGAGTACATGGAACTATGTAAATAGTTTTGTGTACATATAAAATGCAAAAAACTATTTATATAAGGAGATTTTACAATGATATTTCAGGATAATATTATCAAAGAATATTTGAAAAATGTGTATTTCATCACAGGAACACCATGCGGCGGAAAGACAACGATCTCACGGGAGATATCCAAACGCCATGGCTTATTGGTTTATGATATTGATGAGCAGTTTGCAAAGCATCGGGAAATTTCAAATCCCGAGTTTCAGCCGTCAATGAATAAGGTTTTTAAAGATGCCAATGAGTTTTTTGGACGTTCTGTGGAGGAATATAAAAAATGGCTGCTCGACAGCACAAGAGAGCAATTGGATTTTGTGTTATTGGATCTGATACGTCTTTCACAAAATCAAATTGTGCTATGCGACTGCCATTTGACAGTGGAAGAAGCCGACAGATTAACTGAAAGGTCAAGAATAGTCTTTTTAATAAAAGACCCGTCGAATTTAGTTGATGATTACTGTAATCGTCCCGACCATCAAGGCTTCAGTAATTTTATAAACAGCACATTTGATACCGAAAAAGCAAAGGCGGTATGTAATACAACCATGAAAAGCATCAACGAGAAAAGATGTAACGATATTAAGGGCAGTAATTATTTCTGGCTTGAAAGAACTGCAAACAGTACAATTGATGATACTATAAGGAAAGTAGAACAGCACTTTGGTCTGGTCGGAAAAACTTTCGATATGGATTCATTAGAGATAAGAAAAGTTGACAAGGATACCGACTTGGCGAAAAAACTAATTTATTTTGTTGAACACTTTTCTTGGGAAGATGTTAAAGAGCATATTTTGCAGATGCTGCGTACATGGGCTTTTACAGATTGGGAAACGGTATTTGTTGCAATAGCAGATGGTCAGATCGTCGGAATGACAACATTTATGAAGACAGACTATTATCCGCTGCCCGAAATATTTCCGTGGATTTCAAGTGTGTTTGTTTCGGAAGATTATCGAGGACATAGGATAAGTGAAAAACTGATTGATTTTGCAAATGAATATGCAAAAGAAAACGGATTTGACAGGACGTATATCTCCTCTGAGCATATGGGACTGTACGAAAAATATGGTTACCGTTATCTAAAAGATATTGTGAATTATGGAAACGGAACCGACCGCCTGTATGTCAAAGAATTGAAGTAATAAAAGAAATACGACAGTTTCCATCTTATTGGGGAGTGTGAGCAAAAACTCACGTTCTTTTTTAATATTGCTACAACCATTACGCCCTTGCATGCAAATATCAAACAAATACATATAATTCCGTATTATACGTTGACGAAACGTGCAAAACGTGATATATAAATTCTATAAAATTTTTTCGGCGGATTTCATTCGATTTTTTCCGAAAATGGCGTATTTGTTATGATAGATTTATTTGTTCTCCCCTTGACTATATTTATAGTTTGGGGTATAATGGAATAAATCGGGTAGCTAAACTGCTCGACAAGTCGAAATTGGTTTTGAGATATGTATTTTTGCGACAAGAAATATTGATACGTCCAAGTGGGATGATGCCCGCTTGGACTTTTTTTACACAATACAATGATTCATTGAGTACGAAACAACAAATTGATAATTGATTTGGTTATATCTTTATGCTATAATTTGAGTACACCGGTGATAAAATAGTTAGGAGGTATTAAATTGCAAGTAAATATTGGTGAGAAAATCAAGGATTTGCGAAAACAGACGGGAAGAAAACAAGAGGATTTAGCTACTGCTTTAGGTGTTACACCACAAGCCGTTTCAAGGTGGGAAGCAAATGGTGGTTATCCGGATATAGAGATGATTCCGTCTATCGCTAATTATTTCCATATAACGATCGATGAGTTGTTTGGATATAATAATGACAGGGACAGAATAATTCAGAAATATAATGATATGGCTCAGGAGTTGATAAATAATAACGATGATATGACGGAGTGTATTGCTCTGATGCGAAGAGGACTTGAAGAATTTCCTGACAGAGTGGATTTTAAGACAAAGCTGGCTTGTGCCTTAAATATGCAGGGTTGGAAGAAGAAGGGCGAAGTTCCGAATATATTTTGGGAGGAATCCGCTAAAATATATGAGGAATTATTGGCTCACGACCAATCGTGTATCATTCCGTTAATATCTATATATTCCATGCTTGGTAAACATGAAAAAGCCGAGAAGAAAGCATCAGAACAGCCTGACCTTGAATTGTGCAGACAAGTACTTCTGGGAAACTTGGGAAGTATCGGCAGCATAAATGATGATAAAAGGGCTGCACAATATCGTGGGGATGCAGTGTTAGAACTGCTTCATGCCTTTCAAAAATCGCTGGATGAGGCGATAGTGTGTAATGCTGAATTGAATAATAGTCGGGAAGGACTGGAGCTTCTTTTATTGACTCGACAGTTGTTTGAGAAAATCGTGGGTACTGAATGCTATGGATTTCATAGCGACTTATGTTTTATCAATATGGAATGCGTAAGGATCGCAAATAGTATTGGAGATTATGAAACTGCAATGGACTTTTTTGATTCAGCGTTTGAGCAATACATAAAATTTGAACAGTGGAGAAATGGAAAAATAAAAGAACGGGAAGAACTGAATGATGAGAGCAGAAAGAATGGGAATAGCGAAGAACATTTTACTTCATCACTGTTGAAATCTGTAAATCCGTCAGGTCATAAAGTAATTGTTTGTGAACCAAGTTTTTTAGAAAAGGCAATGCAGTCTTTTCCGGAGGATAAAAAGAAGATAATTATTGAAAATCCAAAGTACTCTTGTATTTTCAATTGCTGATTTTAGATAATCAGTAAAGGTGCGTTCATTTGTTTGACAAAATCATATTTGGGGAGTGTGAGCCAAAAACTCACGCTCCTTTTTTTTACTATAACCATTACGCTCTTGCGTGCAAACATCGTACAAATACAGATAATTCCGTACTATCCGTTGACGAAACGTTCAAATCGTGATATAATAAATCTATAAAATATTTTCGGCGGATTTCATTTGAATTTTTCCGAAAGGGGCGTATTTGTTATGATAAATCTGTTCGTTCTCCACTTGACTATATTTATAATTTGGGGTATAATGGAATAAATCGGACAGCTAAACTGCTCGATATATCGGAATTTGTGGAGAAACAAAGATGTCGAGAAAGAAGAAAGCAATTGTTGCAATATCTATAACACTATCAATTATCATTTTAATAATTATTGCTTTCATAATAAGAGATTCTAGTCTATGTACAGCAGATTATAAGTGCAGCATTTGTGTCCACCTAGCTTTCTCAATAATGGGCTTATGGAAAAAAGAAAAAAGCGTGTGCCTATCCCCTGTGGGGCAGGATACTAGCACAGGTTTATGAAAGGGCAAATTCTGCGGCAGCTTTTTCATTTCCCTTTGTGCTGGGTGCCGCCCCAGCGTGGTGATAAAATGAATTTAACTGAACTAAATAAGAAATATGATGAAATGCAGCTCAAATATGGAGACCCGAACTTAAAATCAATTTTTTATGGCGGATGTAATGAAAAGCCCGACATATGTTTTGTTTTTATGAATCCAACAGGGAAAAATATAGCCTCATATCCTGACTGGGCAGGAATACGGGCACCATGGATCGGTACTAAGAATATTTGGGATTTATTTGTCGCTATTGGAAAATTTGATGAAGGAATTTATAAGGAAATAAAGAAACGAAAGCCAAAGGATTGGACACCAGAATTTGCAAATCAGGTATATTCGGAGATAACTAGAAATAAAATTTTTTTAACAAATTTAGGAAAATGTACCCAGACGGACGCGACATTGATATCTAACAAAATATATTTTGAGTACTTAGCGTTGCTTGAAAGGGAAATTGAAATAATAGCACCAAAAGTAATTGTGCTTTTCGGGAATCAAGTGAGTACTGTTTTCCTAAACCAGAACATATCTGTTTCTCAGTGCAGAAAGAAACAATTTGCCAAAGATATTGGTGGTAAGGCTTTTAAGTGTTTTCCAGTCTTTTATCCTGTCGGAAACGGACGTGCTAATATAGGTAAATCTATTGAGGACATTAAGTGGATTTACGAAAATGTCCTATCTACAGAGGGTGAAAAACAATGTTGATTGTATTTGAGGGATTAGATAACTGCGGTAAGACAACCATAGTGGAAATGCTTAAGGATTATTTCGTTCATGTGGGAAAACATGCAGAATTGGAGAATAGTTTGTAAAAAAAGGATAAGGTCCGGACAATCTATGAAATTGAGCAATATCCAAATCATGAATTTGTCGTAGTTCGAGCGGCTTGGGAAGGAAGAGTCTTAAAACGAATTGGATAAATTCTAATTTATCGGAGAGCGTGAGCAAAAAATCACGCTCCCTTTTTGCGTTTATACAACCATTACACCCTTGCGTGCAAACATCATACAAAAACAGATAATTCCGTATTTTCCGTTGACGAAACGTTCAAATCGTGATATAATAAATCTATAAAATTTTTTTGTCGGATTTTATTTGATTTTTCCGAAAGGGGCGTATTTGTTATGATAGATTTGTTTGAGTGCTGCGGAGAAATTGCTTCGGTGGGCATAATCGTTGACTTTTCCGAGGATACGGAAACATATATTGTCGATACTCCTGCCGATATTAAGGCTTGGGCATACGGCGGTTGTCCTATGAAAGCTCCAAAGGGACTTATGCGACATAGCAACAAGGCAGGCAATCTTGTTAAGGATATAAACCGTCTTATGAAGGTAAAGTATGAGCTTAACGAGATTATGGCTCTGAGTGAAAAGCTCTGCAATGCGGACGCATTATGTGACGGCAACTGCAATGCTCTCCTTGAGGAGCTGTCGGAGTATTACGATATTTCCGAATATGCCAATATCGTTAAAAACTATATAATCTATTTTTATTCAGTAAATTCAAGCTCCGCCAGAGAGATTTCAATAAAAAATTCGGGCTGTCCGTAAAGGGCAACCACGATCGTGCGGAAAAATATATTGAATTGTTTAAAGCGGATAGTGAGAAAATCTTCCGTCCTTTCATTTCGGCAAGGGCAGCGGATATTTTCGATATACGAACAGCTATACGGAGCAGTAATGAGGTTTTGGACTGCTCCCTTTATAGGGTACACGATGACAGCAGAAACATAAGCCTTTATGTGGCAAATGACTCCATTCTCAGCTTGCTTGACATTTACTCCGATATTATGTCCGATGCAGGCAGGCTTATCACCAACTGCGAAAACTGCGGACAGCTTATGATTACCAAACGTTCAAATGCTTCTCTTACTTGTGGCAGAACCACTTGCAAAAAAGAGCGTTTATACAAAGCGAACGATGATTACAAGAAACGTGCTATGGCTGATCCGATAAAAGAAGCGTATCTCAATTTCGACAACAAATGCAGGAGCTACCGCAAGAAACTATTAGGCTATCCCGACCTTTTGGAGAAATACAACAAGGCATTTGACGAACGGCGTGAGAAAATTCGTGCTTTCAAGAGTGGCCTTACTGTCAACAGCAGCACCAAAGATATTGACCGATACAATCAGATGTGTTTTGATGCTTGTCAGGATTTGCAGGATCTCTCCAAGCGGCTGAAAGCAAAGATTGAGCAGAATACACAGAATAAGCATTGATTTTCACGCCCAAAAGTGTTATAATTAATCAAACAACGCATTAAGGAGAACTTCGTTTATGGATAAACGCAATCATATGGGAAAAGCTACAGATGAGGTAATAATTCCTGTTGCCCCGATTATTTCCGAAATGAGCGATACTTATTTGAGCTTTATAGATAATATAAAAAATGAAATTAAAAAACAGCGCCTTTCGGTCGTACTGTCGGCTAATGCAAGTATGATATGCCTTTATTGGAATATTGGCAAGGCTATACTGAACAAGCAAGCTGAAGAAGGCTGGGGCAGCAAGGTTATTGACCGAATTTCAAAAGACATTAATGACGCATTTCCCGATATGAGCGGTTTTTCTCCTCGAAATATAAAATATATGAGAAAATTCGCTGAGGTGTGGAACAACTATGAAATTATGCAACGCACCGCAGCACAAATTCCTTGGCGCAGTAATATTCTGCTTATGGACAAGCTCTCAAATCAAGACGAACGTGTATGGTATGCACAGAAAACGCTTGAAAATGGGTGGAGTCGTGATGTATTGGCATTGCAGGTAGAAAGCAGATTGATTGAACGGAGCGGCAAAAGCGTCAATAATTTTCCAATCGCACTTCCTCCTGCCGATTCCGATATGGCTGATCAGATTTTTAAAGACCCATACCTTTTTGATTTTCTCGGCACTGATGTTCCGAGGCGTGAGATTGAAATTGAAAGGAAGCTCACCGAACATATCCAGCAATTTCTATTGGAATTAGGACAGGGGTTTGCTTTTGTAGGCAGACAGGTTCACCTTGAAGTCGGCGGACAGGATTTTTACCTTGACTTATTGTTTTATCACCTAAAACTTCGCTGCTATGTTGTTATAGAGCTTAAAGCCTGCGATTTTGAGCCGGGATTCATAAGTCAGCTAAATATGTATCAAAACGTAGTCAATGATGTACTTCGTCATCCCGATGATAAGCCTACAATTGGGCTGTTGCTTGTCAAAGGCAAAAATAAAACCGTTGTTGAATACTCTTTGGCAGGGTATCAGAATCCGATCGGCGTTGCCCAGTGGCAGGAACAGATAACAAAGCAGTTGCCCGAGGATCTGAGAAGCAGCCTGCCTACAATAGAGGAAATTGAAAAAGAAATGGAGTAATTGTGCAACGCAGCGTTGCACAATTTATGGAGGTAGCTTATGACAAATAGAATCATTACCGATATTTCGGATTACATATTTGTATCCGATGAACCGCAGAAGGTGGACGCGATATTCCTGCCGGGTGGTTCTCACCCCGAACAGCCCGAATATGCCGCAGAATTGTATCTTAAAGGTATGGCTGAATGGCTTGTTCCGTCAGGTGGAGTAAGCGTTAAAGCTGACAAGTGGCACGGTGTACGTTCCAAAGCAGACATTTATAACGGTGATTATCATTCCGACTGTGAATTCTTTACAGATGTTTTGGTGAAAAACGGTGTCCCGATAACAGCAATTATTGAAGAAAACAAATCGGGGCATACCCGTGATAACGCTTTTTTATCCCGTGAAGCTGTTGACAAAAAAAGGATAGAGATAAAAACAGCAATTATTGTCTGTAAAGCCTTTCACGCACGCCGCTGTTTAATGCTGTATCAGATGGCGTTTCCAAATGTTGACATAAAGGTTTGCCCCGTACATTGCTATAATGTTACCAAAGAGAATTGGCATCAAACCGAATACGGAACAGACAGAGTTCTCGGCGAGCTTGCACGATGCGGAAATCAGTTTGTTGGGGATATTAAGCATTATCTTGAAATTATGTAAAAATGTGGTGATTTGCAATGAACAACATTAAATGGATATTCTATGATATAGGATTGACCCTTATTGATGAAACGGAATGCTATAATCATCGCATAAGAGATGCTATTGCAGGAACAGATATAACCTTTGAGCAATTCAATGAAAAGCGTATATTTTTTGCAAAACAGAATCTCAAGGGCGATATTGAAGCCCTAAAATTCTTCGGACTTACAAAAACTCCCTGGCATTTTGAAGATGAAAGACCTTATGAAAAAGCAGAAGCCGTCCTAAATGCTCTTTGTGAACGTGGATACTGTATTGGCGTAATAGCAAATCAGGCACTTGGCACAGAAAAGCGTCTTGAAAGCTGGGGGCTTATGAAATACATAAAGCTTGTTGTTGCTTCTGCCGAAGAAGGTGTTGCTAAGCCTGACAGCGAGATTTTTTTACGAGCCTTAAAACGTGCGGATTGTCTGCCTGAAAATGCTTTTATGATTGGTGACAGGATTGATAATGATATTGCGCCTGCCAAAATGCTTGGAATGAAAACTATTTGGGTTAGGCAGGGGTTCAGTATATATCAGCAGCCCATTAATGAGTATCAA
>CAMCRP010000064.1 GCA_945877315.1 uncultured Ruminococcus sp.
CGAGTTTGATTTATAAATTGATATTTAATCTATGTAAAGAACCCAACAACTTCCAATTTATCGAGCAGATCACATATCACAGTACTCATAACGGGTGCTGTGATTTTTTACTCCAGACTTGCCAGCAAATTATACTCTTCGATCTTCCACCGCTTCAGCCAGTCCCACAAGCAGCTTTTCATATATGCAGAGCTGTTGCGTATCTGATTTCCCTTTGCACTGTCCTCCCGAAGGATCTTGTTCCATTCAGCCTGAAAATTCAGAATGAAATCGTACAGATAATCCTCCCGTATCAGCTCATTCATCGTTTCAAGGACTTCCGAATAACCGACAGTCCGACCGTTGTGAGTAAAGCTGTCAGCCATGATCATATCGCAAATCATATTCAGCGTGATGTCCAGAAATGGCTTTATGCTTGTCGGCTTCACATCGTCATCATAGGCATAGTTTCCGTATGCCGCAAGGAACCGCAAAGCAGTCATAACAGCATTTTTGTCCCTTCGAAAATCCTCGGGTATATGCAGAGTTTTCGTTCTGCGATTCACCTCATCCACATACAGCAAGTCTTTCTCCGATGTGGGATCCCGGGAGTAGAAAAAATACCAGTCCTCAAGGTCAAGCCCCATAGCCGCAAGGATTTCAAGAAATGATAATTCTTTTACTGCCGCCTGTCCTTCAATTCCGTCCTCCGAAAAATTTTCCTCGGGCGCAGAAGGAAGGAAAGAAGGATTTATAAAAAAATCACTTTGGTTTTTATTATCTTTAGTTTTCCTCGGGGCTGCGGGTGAACTTGTTCCCCCGTACCCGACGGAACAAGGATTCGAGGCGCAAAAATCCGTTTCGGAGCATATATCACTGCTGTTACCGACAACCCGAACAGAATCGGAATCATCAACGCCTGCAGAGAGGTGCAGGTTCGTTACAGCCTCGGACATATTTTCTTCTGTATCATTGCAGGAATCCCGATCACTTACGGGAGTGCTTTCATCGGGAACAACGTCCTGTGAAGCAGCAACAGACTGAGCGGAATCAGTAGCTGTCTCCTTTACAGCTTCCGGAGAGGTTTCCTCTGCTGTAATTTCAATAATACCTTTCTTTTTGTTCCTGCGCCGCTTGCTACGCTTTTCAAGATCGTCATCGTAACGCTGCGCAATGGCATCTTGTACCTCTTGACCCGATTCAATGAGCGAGGTCAGCTTCTCCACATCGGGAATAATTTTGAAATACCTTTTGGCAGGCAGCCCTTTCAGCTCAGATTCAATCAAACCATGTTTGATGAGATGCCTGATAGCGGTCTTTTGTGCATCTTCGGCATAACCACTGCTTAAATGCAAGTCTTTTACAGTCGAATAGAACCAGCCGCCTTCGTGAAGCTTGCCCTGATTGTTGTAATAGACGTGCTTTGCGATAAGGCAGTTATATATTTCGGCTTCCATATTGCCTATCGCAAAGGACAGCAGCCTGTTTCGTGAAACTGTATTGGTCGGATTAAGCACCTCAAGCAAAGGCGTTATGAGATATTGCATATCAGATCACCTGACTTTCCCGAAGGCACTCAAGGAGATTGGTCTTGTTGATGAGCATGACCGTTTCACTCCTTGCAGCCGAAGCCATTGTAGGCGAACAGAGGCACTCACACTGTATATCGGGTATGGTCATGTCCATTACATACTCCTTCATCATCTTCCCGACAGTTTTTCCATCTATGAAGCTGCCGTATGATCTGAGATCATTTACACATTCGGTGAACACTACTCCGAATAAGGTCTTGCTCTCCTCATACACATCTTTCCGAAAAGCTATGCTCTTGGGAATAATGATGGTATCGGCACTTATTTTTTCTATTAGTTCATTTATCGAATAGTCTTGCATTATCTCTCCTGCTTTCTTGTAATATCTGACGAAATTTTCAGCATAAAAATTGTATCTTTGCACAAAAATCAACGTTTATCTGAATATTTTAACGGGCTGTAATTGTAATCTCTGCCCATCTGCCGAAAATCGTCTTTTGGGCAACAAAAAAACCTCCGTAACTTACGAACTTATACAGTTCAAAAGTTACGGAGGTTAGTTTCTCCTGATATTTACATAGATAATGGGACTTATGCTCGCCCTTCGCATATAAACGAAAAACTACCAAATGACGTAGGGAAGGGCTTTTTGAACGTTGCTCTCCGCCTTATTCATATGGTAGTTTTACCGCTACTTTGGCTCCCCAAAGAGGATTTAACTTGAACAAAAACAATTTCATACTCAAAACGCTTTGAGTTCGCCTACAAATTTATAGTGTATGTTTATATTCTGAATTGTCCTGTCATCTTCGGTCTGTTCTTTTTCATTGACATCTATCCTGTCGATAAGCGTATTCAGCAATTCCTGACTGAGAGTTTCGGTTGTGGCAAATTGTTTCACAAGCTCAATAAATTTCCCTGCACCGCCAAGCTGAGTTTCGCTCGATTCCATATCACGCTGCAGCTTTTCAAGCTTGGCAGTATATGCTTCAATGCAATCGTTGCACTCCGAAGTCATTTCCTCAAACAGCTCTGTGTTTTTGATAATGCCCTTGTAATAGTCATTGTAGAGCTTTTTGAATTTTGCCTTTTCCTCATTGAGCTTGCTTTTAAGACTTGCGATCTGTGCTTTTATGCTCCCGACCTCGGGCTGATTTGCTCTTATAATGCCCATTACAGTATCGCTGAATTTCTCGCTGTCCGCCTGACAATCCGCTATGACCGAATTCACATCCGTCAGTACGGCACTGCAAAGATCGTCATACTTGATGTTGTGAGTAGTACACCTTTCGGGATCACCCTTGCGGTTTTGACTTCTTCCGCACACAAAATATGTGCTTCTGTTGCCCGACTTGGGTGAAATAATATACATCGGAGAACCGCAATCAGCACATTTGATGACACTTTTGAATATGTTCTCAATATACTGCGGCTTCCTGTCCCGCCTGCGTACCTCCAGCTTTTTCTGAACATCATCAAACAATTCCTGTGAAACGATCGCTTCGTGTGCGTTTTCGCAAATTATCCACTCGGATCTGTCTACGTCCACGATCTTCCGACTTTTGAAATTCACCTTTCTTGTCTTTCCGTAAATAATTTTTCCGGTATAGACCTCATTGTGAAGCAGATTGATTATTGTTGACTTATTCCAGCTGTACGGATTTTTCTGAGTGAAAACGCCTTCTTTCCGTTCTCTCATAGCCGTTGGATTCGGGATCTGATTTTCATAGAGATACTTGCACATCTCAACTGCACCAAGCCCCTTGTATGCCACCATTTCAAACAGCTGCCTGACGATCGGAGCGTACTCTTCATCAATTACAAGCTTATTTCTTTCCGTAGTGGATTTTACATATCCATACGGACAATAGGGATGAAGAAATTCACCGTTCTTTGATTTTGCCGTGTTTGCCTGCCTTACCTTTTCTGATATTTCTGCAGGATACATTTCGTTGATCGCACTTTTCAGGGCAAGCATTATGTCATACCTGCCGTTCGGTGTGATAATCGTATTGTCGGCAATTATGATAAATGCTATATTGTTTTCCGGGAAAAACATCTGGGTATAGTAATTTACAAAAATGGTTTCCCTTCCAAACCTCGAAAGATCCTTTACTATCACAGCATTTACTCTGTGATTTTTTACGTCATTCATCATTCTTTTGAATTCGGGTCTTTCAAAGTTTGTCCCCGTATAACCATCGTCACAGTAGAAATCCACGATTTGAATGTGATTCTGCTCGCAATACTGTTTATGTATGGTTATCTGAGTTTCGATCGATACGCTTGTACCGTCGTTTGCATCATCATCGGAAAGTCTGCAATAACAAGCAGCTCTGTACAATTTCTGTTCCATAATAAAAATCCTTTCATTATGGCTCAGAGAGTAATGTTTGTACTTATGATTTTACCACACTAAATCGTTAATGTCAAGGGCATCTTGGCATTATCGCCTGCGGTTTTTACTTCTGCGGAACGAATCATTCCGTTATCAAACATTATCCTCTTCGCTACATAGTTTGCATAAAGGTCAATCAGTTTCCCCGATTTACCCGTGAATACTCTTGTTACCACAACAGTTGTTGCCTTTTTGTTTTTCACAAACATCACCTTCATTTGTTCAAATAACCTTTTACCGAACCGACCGACAATCGGCGAGGTTTATCGGTGCTTCGGATATATGGTTGTACTTGTATATAAGATTTTCTTTCGGTAATCATTTCTTATTTCAAGGCTCCAAACTATATCACTTCCTTTCATATAAAATGACGTCATTTATATTTGTAATTTATGATAAACAAAAGCGTGAATTTCTCAATAATGCTGCATGATTCAATTGTCAAGGTTTTTTAAAAGAGAGAATCATACCCCTCTACAATATAAAGTACGTTTCACCTCCATTTGCACGACACCCGTAGGAAAAGATTGTACAAATGCACAATCAAACGTCCTCCAAAATGTAGATTATCACAAAAACTTCATGTAGAGTTACATATTTTCTTTATCTGCCATTATCTTTCCGATTCTTTCCAAAACCCTGCTAATGTACGAATCAACCGTTGATTTCGGCACACCCATCTTCTCTGCAACCTGTTTATGAGCTTATCAAACTTTGATAAGCTTATCTCTGTATTAGATTATAACACAGCATTTCGAAAACGTCGAGAGCACTCTATGAGCTATTTTTCAACGTAAAATAGCTATTTTCAAGGCATTCGATTAAAACTTTTCAGCTATAGCGTCACTCAAAAGGGGGCACATTATGACCTTGTAATTTTTTTAGAATTTTATTGTGATTTATTGTCGTTTTTATACAACAGTGTCTTTTCTGACTTACTTTATCTTATTGTAACACATTTCTCAAAAAAATGCGACACACTGTCAGTGTGTCTGACAAAACCACGTAATATAGGCATTTGCCAGCAGAAATAAAGAAAATAAGGGGAAAAATGCCTCTTTTAGACACACTGTCAATGTGTCTTGTAGTAATAACAAAATTTTTTGAAAGATTTTTGTGCATTATTAATAGTTGATGTCGGTATTTATCCCGAATAAACGATTCTTTACCTAACATTCTACTTTACCACATATGAAAACACAGTATTGTTGCTTCATATATATCATATCAGAAAATGATAACACTGTCCATTTACCTGTAGGTACATATTTGTCAACGTATTTTCGGGCTTTATCGAACCCTGTTTTTCTTAGCTTACGATTATGCGACATTTGAGTATTTACCCGTAGGTAAATGCTGCCCTCGTAGAATTTTTTTAACATAATATGTGCACATTGAACAAATCGACTTTTTATGTTATTCACACACTGCTCTATCCCCTTTTATCTAATTATATTAAGCTGTCAGTATGTTCCGATAGAATAATGTCTATATTCATTTTTCTTCCTTCTTTCTCATGCAACATATATGTCCTGTATGTCTGTATTTTCATATTAGCAAACAACTTATTTTTTGTCTATTGCATCGCAATATAATAAACCATAACAATTTCAAAGCGCAAATATCTCACTTTTTATACAAATGTCTTACAAGTAACACATTTGCGTTACTTGTAAGTTGCATTGCGATATAACACTCAAATGTAGAATTTTATTACTACTTTTTATTCACCATTAACAAAAAAACTGATGCCGTTTTTATGTTTAAAAGGAAGCTCCCGATTTATCAATGACTTTATTTTCTGAAAAATGGCCTATTTACGGCATTTCGCTCTTAATCGATCAATTTTGACCCTTTAAATTAGAACAGAAATATAGATAACTCAAAAATATAAAAACCACAATTTTTGATTTTGGCACAATAAACAACGCCCCAACACATTATTTGTTTATTATGCTTATCAAACAATAGAAATGATCCGGTGGAACATCTGTAATATCAAATGTTCTGCCGGATCATTTATATGTTATATATCATTCCAAAAACCGATTTGCTTCTCCTTAAACGCTCCTATAATCATACCTCTATCTAAAAATACATTTTTCTCTTCACAGCACGTTTCGGGTAACAATGCACACGTATGACAGGCCGCCGAATTTATTGCTGATTTACGCCAAATTAATAAATCAATCAGATGGTATTAACTATACATATTAAACAAAAAGTAAATCTGCTAGATAGTGCCATAATTGATTTTGATGTGATATAATTATAATAACCTTAATATGCAGCGAGGAATTTCTATGAACATTAATCAAAGTGATATAATGAAACGCTTTTCGGAGGAACGAAGGAAATACGGAACTCAGGAGCAGCTTGCCGATGCAATAGGTGTCAACCCCAAAACTATAAGTGCATTTGAAAATTGCCGACGAACACCGTCCTTACCTACTTTTATAAAAATGTGCACTGTAATAAAAGCAGACATTAATTATGTTGTGTATGGTTCAAACAATAATCAAGATTTTTAATATTTATTTACAGGAGGAGCAATTATGGCTCAAAGCGAAAAACAATGGCATCCACGGTTCTTAAAATATATGAATACTATTGCAAATCACCCTAATTACAAAGGCCTTTTCATACAAAGGAAAGATGATGGCACCCTTGCTTGGATAGCTACAGCAAAATCAGAAGGCGGCAAAAAAAGAATTGAATGGTGCATAAACAAGGCACAAGAACTCAAACTTATTACAGATCACAAACCTTATCCCGGAATGTATGCTGATGTTATGTTAGAAATTCACCCCACCAAATGGAAAGTATGCCAGATATGCGGAAAGGAAATGTCACTTTATTATCACTATCCGAATGCTAACTTCGTAAAATCATTAAATAAGACGTTTTCATCTGACTATACAGATTGTGATCACATTAGTGATATATGGGACGATCTTGTTAATCAAGGTGTAAAGCAAGAAGCGATTGCCAGATTTCTCATTTCAAAAGGCGAACTGTCATTAGACTATAAGTCAGCCGACAAAGACACCATTATTGACGCATTAGAATTTGCTTGCCGAAAAGGTGGGAAAGCTTGCTTAGGACCGGGGGCAATGTCAAATTTTCCGGATCGTTTTGATGGCTTCCATACATACAACAGATGCTGCAGAGCTACTGAGGATAAAGGGCGATCCAAATCCAACTTAAAATCATATACAAAAGACAGACGGGCTTATGAATATTGGAGTGATGGAAATATCCATGCTGCTAATCAGTTTATGGGCAGCAAATTCTTCGACGGAATATCAGCCGATCACATAGGACCTATTTCTCTTGGATTCATTCACGATCCACGATATTTACAACCCATGTCAAGCAATGACAATTCATCAAAAAGGGATCGGCTTCAGGTCACGGATATTGAATTGATTCTTTCAACATACAAACGCACAAAAGTCTATCCTATGTCATGGCAGTCAAAACTAATATGGGAGTTTATCTGTGAAAACTATAAACAGCATCCCGAAAAAGTTGCAACGGTTTATAGAGATGCCTTAAAGCAGAATATGGCAAACTATATGTTTGCACTGAAAATGATTCTGGAATCGTGTCCTAACAACGGGGAAGATTTTCTCGTAAAATCATTTCTTGAACCGAACTATGATTATTTCAAATATTCATATAGCTTCAATTCCAATGGCGAGATAACCAATAAAACTGACAGACATAATACAGACAGAAACAAGTATGAAACAGATCGTTACCGAAGGATCGCCATAGAAGCCGTTATTGATTATAGTGATAAAGATAACCGAAATAACAAACCCAACCTTACATTGGAAGAAACAGAAACTTTACATACTCTTTGTAATCAAATTGAAAATAATCCAGACTACCCTGCTCATAAGAAAACATTTGTAGGCATAATTGAGTGCATCGAAAAAAGGCTTGTTTCTTCCATACAGTAACGAATACGGGCAGCTATCATAGCATTGACAGCTGCCCGATGTTTGTATTAAGAATTAACTGCGTTGATATCAGAAAGCTCCCAAAAGGTGATCTGTGACGGCTCAGCACTATCAAAGGAAATCCGAGATACACTATCAACATATTCATCATATGATATTTCACGTTTGAAAAACTTTAGTATTTCAGACGAATAGGTGCTTGTTTCATCATAACGTGCCGCTTCACCACACTCGACCTTTTCCAAATCATATATAGTTTCCTTGGCAGTGATCTTCGATGCGTCACTTAATGTTATCGGAACCGGGAAAAGAACTGAAGGTGAAATATTTAAATCCTGCCTTGTACAAATGATAATTACCCTTTTTCTTTTTTGAGGAACGCCATAATCACTTGCAGTTAGTGTCCTGCCTTCAGTATTATATCCTAACTCAGAAAACAGAGAATGCACTTCATTATATGTTTTTCCGCCTTGAAAACTTAATAAGCCCTCCACGTTTTCAAATACGATAACTTTTGGATTTACTCGTCTTACAATATCAACAAATTCCCTAAACAGTTCATTTCTGGGATCTTTATCCGACCTAAACCCAGCCATAGAAAAGCCTTGACAGGGTGGACCGCCACAAATAATATCAGCACCACCTTCTTTTGCAGCACGCTCGATAGTATCTTTCGTTTCCGGCTTGGTTATATCTCCGCACAAGACATTGATTTCGGGATTATTAATCTTCAAAGTTATACAAGCACTTTCTTCAATATCATTGCTCAATAACGAAGTGATTCCAGCCGCTTTGAACCCGGAAGTCATTCCGCCTGCACCGCAAAATAGGTCTATTGATTTAGAACATCCCGTTTTCACTTTTATTGACTTTGCGATTTGAAATGCAAGTAAAGTCGGAACAGCATTGCCCACCTGTTTCAACAGCTGCGTCTTATTTCCGAAAAAGAAATAATCATCTCTGAATGTCTGAAATCTTGCAGCTTCCCTAACTGACAGAACTCTTTCATGAATCGGATGAACGTAAGTGCCGTTTCCGGGACGATTAAAATACGTTGTTATAGTATAGCTCGGCTTATTGTAATCAATTCTTCCGTATAACGTTGTGCGGCCTCCGGTTGAAGTGAGGCGTTTCAGCCGTTTTGATTTTTCAACGGTTTCTGCTGGTATGTCTTTCCAACTGCCACCTTGCGGAACAGGTTTTATCATTTCCAAATCCAACGCACTTAACTTGAACGTTTGATGATTTATCACTCGCCCATTTTTCATACAAATATATTTCTCGGTGATTCCTTTAGCAACATTGTTGATGAACTTGTTGTCAGAACTATAATAATGAGAAATAGGAATTTCCTCATTTAGGAGTTTTTTTCCATCTTCATACGTTAATGACGGCAAGATTTTTTGAATATCGGACATATACTCTGACAAATACTTTTTATTCATTTCATGTTCTCCTTCCGGTTCCTTCAACCCATACGCACGCTCGGCTAATCTTTCTATTTCGTTTAGGATACTCTCATCGTATGTAGCAATATACCTCCGAGTCAAATCAGAGATTATTCTCATTTCGGGAGCAGTTATCGGGACAGGAAACGAATCTATTTCATAATTATTGACGTGATTGTTACTGCTAGTCAGCTTAAACAGCCAGTTGATTATTTTGGTATTAAAAAGTCCCAGTAACGAGTAAATATCAATACCATAATCATTATCTGATACAGTTATAAAATTACAGGAATTTCCAAGAACGCACCCGGAATCAGCAAGTGCAAAGGTTACTCTGCGATTTTTGTGCATATTTGCAATTTGCTGGCAAATTATTCTTTTTTCATAGATATAGCAGCTCTTTTTTGTAGCTTTTACAAACTCTTCCGATACATATTCTTTGTCAGATGAATCATTAAGAGTATAGTAACCTATATCCCGTCCCCTTATCAACGGATACATTGTTTTTTCTTTTGAAATATACTTTTTATTTGCTGTCAGATCAAGTTCCCCACGAAGATTAATTATAAAATTCAAATTCTTTACTGTCGGGAACTGCCTTAATTTTTTCAGTGTATCGTACTCACTTTCGGAAACTGCAAAAATCGCATTGCCTGTTTCCTTGTTGAGTATATCATCTATAAATACATCTGCACTCTGATTCGGTTCTCTGCAAAAGTCCTTTACAATATTGATTTTTTCTGTCTTAGACCCTTTTTTCAAAAAAATTGCACTTAATGCCTGTTGTGCATCAATGTAGCCACTTCCTTCTCCGATATTCTTTACCGATAACAAAGAATTATCCTTCAAAATGTGTGTCCGTAACTTTGAACAGGATTTATCGGACAGAATAGTCGATGGAATCAACAAGCTAACATAAGCGTCATCATTTGCATATGAATCTATGATTTCTTCAACGAACAGCTTATACAGATTTAAAACGCCGTCTGTTGAGTATTTATAACGATTAGAAACGATATCGGATATAGCTGAATATTTTTCTTTATCTAGCTCATAATCGTTATTGTTACTGTAGTGACCACGCTCAGCTTTAAGGTTTTTATACGGTGGATTGGTAACGACTATGTCAAATCTTTCGTCAATCAAATTACCAAAAGCATCCGAAAGCTTAATGTATTCAAGTTTCTGTGCTGTTACGTCAATCAGCAATCCTGAACCTATATGCTCATTGAAATATTCATCGGATAATTCGATCTTCCAGTAATAGTACACCAGTGTTCTGAACGACTGCCTATAAGTATTTAAAGCATTTGTGTTAATATCTGCCACATAGATGTTATTTAAGAGTATTTCTATTTTATCGTTTGATAAGTTTAATTCATTAACATACTTTAAATATGAAAAAACAAAATTACCTGCCCCCACACACGGTTCAAGAAATCTACAATTCCATATTTCACGTCCATCATCAATAATCCGCTGAACTAATTCCTCTATCATTATATCTGTCAAAGCAAGATCGGTATAATAACTGCCTGTGCGCTTTCTTTCCAAAGCACCCATAGCAACTTCGGCATTTTTACTTTTTTCAAGTATAGCCGACCATAACGATTCTTCACAATTTTTCATTTATTTATCACCATCATTCTTTGCAAATACGATCACTGCTTATATTGGAAAAATCATGCACTATTTTCTTACCCTTACATTTCAGATTATTCTGCAGATACATTAAAAGGTCAGTATCATCAATAAAATAGTACATCTGCGGAACAACAAAGCCGGGGAGATCCTGTCTTAACTTTTCAAGTGGTATTCTGTCTGTGTCTTGAAAATCGGTAATTTCCATTGCATACTTGTGCTTTTCCAGATATTTATCAATACGCACTACCGCTTCTTGATCATATGAATATGTGTCTTTCCATTTTTCAATGCTTGTTCGGTTATTCAAGTGCATAATACCAACTATTGCCTTGATTGGGGTACTTACATATAGATACGCTTCAATAGGTTCATCCGGGAACACTTTTCTATGCTCATATATTTTTTCTCCCGATGCGACTCTATTATATACTTCGGCTTTGAAGCTCAACAACATCTTACGCACAATTTCGCCCCCTAATAACCATATTATTTTTCAAAAGCACTTTTTCCGCTCTTGACCCATTCATCTAGTTCGGATTTTTTAAACTTCCACTGCTTACCTATCTTATGTGCCGGAATTTCACTTTCCTTCTTAATCCAGTTCCGAATAGAATCCTTATTGACACCAAGGTATGCCGCAGCGTCCTCTATGCTGATCCATCTATCTTCATCAACTGCTATCAACTTTCTCCCTCCCAATACATTATACAAGTATTATAGCATATCATTAAGTGAATTTCAAGTGATTTGATATGATTTGTTATGAATTAAGAAGTGAATAATGACAATTATAGTGCAACAAGTACGTCACCTCAAAAATACACATTACATGGGTAATAATTATTGTTTACACCCCCTTTCATTTAGCTTGATAATATGGTATAATTGTTTAAAATAGTATGTGAGGTGACAAATAATCAATGAATTCAATTACTGAAAAAATATCACTGTATGACTTAATTCTATATTGGTTCTATTTTGCCCAAAATGATGATTATAACAAACTGTTGAAGGAAGTAAATATCGATACTTCAGATGAATCATACATGACTGAACTTAAAAATAAGTGTAAAACCATTGGGGCAAATGGATGGGTATATTCACCATTTATTGAAACAGAGCCGCATAGAACTGTTACTTATATCGACGATTGGATAGATGCAATTAATTCAGGCGAAGAAGAACGTATAGAAAAATATTTTACCGAAAACAATTTCTTACTAATAAAGAAATTGTATGGAAGAATAATTACTGAGCTAATTAACATTGATGAATACAGATTTTCATTTGGCATCAAAGAAGCGCTTGATAATTTCTTGGACAAGCGTTATATTTCTTGTGCTCATATATTATTTTCCACCCTCGAAGGGCTTATTAGGAGTAGCAAAATCAATATTTGGAGAAGACAAATTACTAAGTTCTATAATGATACTACTAAAGCAGAACTTGAACAAACAGATGTTTACAGTAAAACAGACAAAATTGCATTTATTATTGAAAAGCATCTAATGTTACCATCATTTGATGCTGCTTTGGAAAGATTTTATTATCTGGATCCAACACATCAATTTGGCAATCCCGGTTGTATTGAACCAAGCTATCTCGAAAGAGATTGGCTATTACATGGTATGACAAATAGGACAGTCACTCAAAATGATTGTATTCAATTATTCAATGCTATTGCGGTATTTCTAGGCATGAGAACAGATTTGGCTAATTCTTAACAATATTTTAATTACAATGTCTTATAAGCTTATACAACAGCTTAACATCATAAATCCCCCATATAATCAAATCAGATGTGTCCTCTGTCAATCTAGCGGATAAAGACTCTTTACTATATGATAGTTATCCTGCCTACCTTCTCAATCCACTTGTCAACGGCATTTATGATACCCTCATAGGCTTCATACCTCTCCATTTTCTCGTTGTAAAGGTCAATATCGTCCTCGTCCGCATCTTCGGGAAGTTCATCGGGCTTGTCATAATAGCCGTTAAATTCAAGGTAGTCACGGCGTTCTGTGAGATAGCCCTGAAAGGCTGAGTGAATGCCCTTTGCATAGTTGGTATCGCCCTGTGCATAGAGGTCAACTATCCTCTCCACAACGGCAGCACAAGTCATATCATAGCAGTCAGCATCCAGATCGTCCATAATGCAGAACGATGACCTTGCAACGTCCTCCCAGTCCTCAAAGTAGTCGGAGGTTTCACAAGCATAGCCTATGTCCTCAAGGATCTCGGTTACTCTCTCATAGCTTTCATCGGAAATTCTTAACATAATAAATACCTCTCTTTTCATTTATTCAGATTTTTAAGGCTGTTCATAACTGCCCTGCGTTCTTCGGCGGTCATAGGCTTACGCTGTTCCTTTGGCTTCTTCCGTTCAGCGTATGCCCTGAGTGCCTTTTCACGGATATGCCGTTCCCTGCTCTCTCTGCGAAGGACAACCTCCAGCTTTGCGGAAAGCATTGTCCTCGCTACGGTCAGCTCGCATTTGGTATCAATCATCTTCGTCCTCCTTGATAAGTCCCTGCCTGTCGTACTCACGATACTTTCTGCTGAGAACATCGCTGAGAAGCTCCTCGGCATAGTCATTGAAGGTAATGTCGGAACGCTTGTCTGCCCTTTTGAGAAGGCGGAGCTTGTAATAGTCCCTGTCCGAAAGTCTGAATTCGATAGTAACTGCCATAAAATCATTCCTTTCATTGTAGATGTTCCACCGGAACATTTTGGTTTTTGAGGTTTTGTGTTTTCCTTACATTTACTATTTTACTACTTACGCAAGTAGTTTTCAATAGTAATTCCAGCCAAACTTTACAGAAATTTTTTGGCCTTTGCGCACATTGACATTTCATACTTGACTATGGTATAATAAGTTAATACATACTTACGCAAGTAGAAAGAGTGATAATATGCCTGTATCGGAAAAACAAAAGGGTTATGCCCGTAAATGGGATAAGGAGAATATGCACACCGTTTCCACCCGTGTCCGAATGGAAGAATTCAAGGACTACAAGGCTTGGTGTGAGATGCGTGGGGTTTCCGTCACCTCCGAAATTAAGCGGTTTGTTATGGAGGAATTGGATAAATATTATGCGGAGCTTGACCGCCTGCACGAAGAAGAACAAAAGAAATAAGCTCACCAGCCTTTCATACCACATTAAAGTTTGACTTTTCTGTGCGGATATGGTAAAATGGTTTTGGAAATTGGTCGGGATAAACTGCCCGACATATCGGAATTTGATAGTTGTAAGAGAAAAATTTGGTATCTTGAAGTATACAGAAAAGGGGTTAATTCATAATGGGAAAAACAATTATTAACAGAAAACAATTTGCTATATATATGATAGCGACATTTGGATTGGCTTGGATTTTGGAAATTATTGCAAGCATTTATAGCAACAATGGAAATCAATTGGCATTCTCCGTTATTATTATGATTGCTATGTTTATGCCCTTCCTGGGAGTACTCATAGCAAGAATCCCATTAAAAGGCATGGGATGGGTTCCGCATTTGAAGGGAAGAATTAAATATGTATTCTTTGCACTTTGGGTTCCTGCATTACTAAGTATTTTTGGTGGTGTTTTGTTTTTTGCATTTTTTCCGGACGCATTTGATTCTGAATTTTTGATCTTACGCGGTATTTTAGAAGAAACCGGTGAACTTCAACAGTTAGAAGCACAGGGCTTAACTATGCCGATGTATCTCCTAATCACCACCATTCAGGCTGTTACATATGCACCATTTGTTAGTATGTTTGTGACATTAGGTGAAGAGGTCGGTTGGAGAGGTGCTTTGTATCCATATCTTAAAGAGAAACTTGGTGTCACCAAGGGACGTATTGTGGGTGGTGCAATCTGGGGTTTTTGGCACTGGCCGGTTATGATTTTTGCTGGCTATGAGTATGGTAAAGAATATATTGGAGCCCCGGTGCTCGGACCGATTGTATTCTGTATCTGTACTGTTATGATGGGGATTTTGTTTGATTATTTGTATGAAAAGACAGAAACCATTTGGCTTCCATCACTGATGCATGGTGCAACCAATGCATTTACCATATTCGCTTATCTTTCTAAACCCGAGTATGCAGATAAGGCAATCCTTGGTCCAGCATATATTGGTATTATCAGCATGATTCCATTGATTGTTATGGCAGTCATCATTTGTGTAAAACGGAAAAGAAATTGAGTATTAAAGCGATATTCATTTTCAGTTATGTCAAGATGTTTGATAAGCAAGGAAATTGTTATTTTATCTAAAGGGAAAATGACAACTTCCAATTTGTAGAGCAGACCACTCATCGCAGCACTTTCATAACGGGTGCTGCGATTTTCTTTTTCAAATCATAAGCAATCACCTCACATAACATAACTCGGAGAAGTTCCGAAAATATTCATCATAATGAAAATCCTGTTTTCTTCCTGCTCTGCGGTTTTCTCTCCTCCTGCACCTCACTCCTTTCAAGTTCAGCCCTCTGCCGTTCTTCCTCTCTCCGAAGATTTTCCATCTCCGCCTTAGCCTGCTCAAGCAAAATCTGATAATCGGACTTCATCTGATTTTCATAGGCGGTATAAAAATCGGAAGCGGTCTTTTTCTCTGTGATTGCCGTTTTCAGCTGTTCTTCCAGAGATACAAGGGATT
>CAMCRP010000065.1 GCA_945877315.1 uncultured Ruminococcus sp.
GGACAATGCCCGTCCGGGACTGGGGACTTGCGTACTCACAGTTCGCAATTTTCTTTGAGGACAGGTTTGCAGCCTGACGGCTGATGGGGACGCTGGTCTATCGGTCAGCCTCTCTGTCACTGCGTGACACCTCCCCCACTGGGGGAGACAACCTCAAACTCCTGAGGTTTATCCGCTCCGGGAATATCCGGTGAAGATGAAGAAAAGCAGCAACACTTCTGCTACTGCTCTTCACCGTTTTATTCCACAGCCTGCGTCGGGTCGCTCCTCAGCGTTGCCCTATTTGGCTGCAAATATAGTATTGTCGAAATTGTTGTGGGAAATTCATTTACACGGTTTAAAATTCATACCCTTGGGGAGAATACGATGGAAATACGACGGATTCTTTATATACGACATTTTCTTCCTATTTTATCAAAACATAGTAAGAATATCGTCCTTTTCCTTCCGGACGTAGTTTTCCCTGACTGACAAGATCCTTTAATGCTCTGTAAGCCCTGTTTTCATCTATCTTCAGGAGTTCTATCACATCAGCTCTTGTGATCTTACCATCATTTTTTGCAGCTAATTCTATTATCATCTCAGGATGTCTTACTTCTGATATTCCCCTTTGACGAACATATTCTGCTGTTGTTTTATTTCTGCGATATACCTGTACACTCAATGTATAATATCTGCCTTTTCCTGTTCCCACTGCTTCAAGCATACCGGATTCGACAAGCTTCTCAACAGCAGACTTCGTTTTGGACTCCGAAGAATGTATAGTTTCTGAAAGCTCTGCTATGGTGCTTCGGCTGCTCCTTTTCAGCTCATTAAGAATAAGAAGGGAATTAATAGGAAGTGCTCGTCCTATTCTTCCCTGTTCATCTGAGATCATCTTTGCAAATGCCTTATCCGGAAGACCTCTTGGAATAAACAGCTTTACAAGCGTGTCTGTTGATTCGGAGTAATCGGGCATAGGCTTTCCGTAAAGCAGTGAGCCTTCAAATATTCTGTCTATTCCTCTGCCTGTACGTTCAGCAAGACCGATGCGTTTCATTACATCTGCAAGTGCAGGATTACGCCCGTGAGGTTCAGCAGTCAGAAGATTATTAATATTCACGCCCTCTACAAATCCGCCCGGATTGCTGATCACAAGACCATCATCATTTATCTCAACACGAACACGGCCAAGCATTGTATAATCTCTGTGACAGAAAGCATTAACCAGTGCTTCTCTGAATGCCCTTTTATCAAAATCGAAAACTGAAATTCTAAATAAACCTTCCTCAATCTCTGCTTCTGAATTACGTGCTGTCATATATGTTTCCATTTTTTCAAATACAGAAAGCAAGGCACCATTGACTTCTTCATTAAAAACCACATCTGTGCCTGAAAGCACCTGAAATACAGATCTTGCGGTAGGCATAAGTTCCTGTATACGCTCTGCTTTTCCGATAAGAAGCAGTCCGCAATAGGTCGGAACCACTCTGTCACCATCATGCACAACAAGCCGAAGAGCTTTATCCAGCTCCTCGTCATCAAGTTCAAGCAGATTCTTTTCCCCTGAATACTTTTTTATTATATCCCTCAGACGCTCACGTTCATTGCTATCCAGGTCCTCATAAACAGCATTGGGAACAGCCAATGCAGAGTAATCAAGCATATTTAAAGTTGAAAGGCGGGTATTGATCTCGTGCGGATACATAGGTGCATTTTCAGGTTCGCCATTTGCTTTTAATCGTCTTCTAAGTATTTTTCCGGATGATGCAGCAATAATACTACGGCTCTTTCTTACAGTAATCACAATATAATCCTGCTTGTTTTCTACATCAACAGAAACAGGAGGAACTGTTCTATTGGCGATAAGTGCTGCCAATCCCGATGAGTTTTTATGTGCCTTATGAAGTCCGCTTATCTCACCGTTATCCTCAACGCCAAGATAGAATTTACCGCCCTCGGTATTTGAAAATGCAACAACTACTTCAACTATGATATCATCAGACAGTTTGTCACGATCACTCTTAAACTCATTCAACAAATCTTCTTTGAACCCTATATTCACTTCAACACCTCCAACACTAATTCAACACGCATCTAACGCTCGCCAACACTCAAATGCGTGTTAATACATTTACATTTTAACACGCACGAGCATTAAATGTCAAGCATTATTTTAGTAATTGCCCTATTATGCGGGATTTATGCACATTTGCAACACGCATTTGCAACTCATATGAGTGTTAATTTGCGTGTTGGAAAATCCAACAAACTAATTTTCTCTGTCCTTAGAGATATCATCAAAACGCAGCACTTTCAGAAAATCTTCATTGGATGGAATATAGTCCATATACCTTGAAGCTGATATCTGCTTGTTATCCTCGGGCAGCGTGTACTTAACGATAGCATCGCTCTTGTCAGCACAAAGCACAATTCCGATGGGCGGATTATCCCCCTCGTTCATCAGCACACGGGTATAGTAGTTTACATACATCTGCATCTGACCCAGGTCTTGGTGCGTCAAATCACCGAGTTTCAGGTCTATCAGTACGAAACACTTTAATATATAGTTGTAAAATACCAGGTCAATGTAAAACTGCCTGCCGTCGAAGCTAATCATCTTCTGCCTTGCCACAAAGCTGAATCCCCTGCCAAGCTCCAGAAGGAAATTTTGCAGATGATTTATAAGTGCCTGCTCCAAATATTTCTCATAGAAATGAGGATTTGCAGGCAAGTCCAGAAATTCAAGCACATAAGGGTCACGAATTATCTGCTCATATTCGGGCCTCGGCTCGGCGGTCTGTATCTCCGCTGCAACAGCGTCCTTTTCCTTGCTAGACAGCAAACGCTCATAAAACATTGTGTTTATCTGACGTTCAAGCTGTCGGACGCTCCACCCCGACTTTGCACATTCATCTGTGTACCACTCTCTGCGCTTATCATCGGGAATACGCATTAACACACGATAATGCGACCAACTCAATTCGGTACACACTGTGTTCCGAATCGGATAACACTGATAGAACTGACGCATATTTCGTAAATTACGCTCGGAAAAGCCCTTGCCAAACTCGGCGGTCAGCTTCTCGGAAAGATATTTCAGCAAGCCTGCACCGTATTCGGCTCTGTCATTCTCACCGCAAGCAAGATAGATCTGCTCTCCTATCTCCCAATAAGCCTGTACCATAGCAGTATTGACCGCACTGTATATTCTGCTCTGTGCAGTTATAACGCTGTTTCGTACTTTGGTGTATGTTTTTTTAGCATCCATATCATTTAAAACAAGCATTTTCCATTATCGCTGCTATTATCACTCATTTTTATAATGTCACCCTCAATCTACATTTTACCATCAAAACATTTTCGGCTGCATTCATCAACGTGATATATCTTGAGTATTAGTAAATCAAACCGTAATCAATACCTTTTTTTGTTGATTTGACTTAATTGAAGTGTTATAATACTTTACAAGCTTTGCCTTTATCTCATCTTCTGATAAGTAATCAAGAATAAAGGTTCCTCCAATCATATTTAAGTACCTTAATAATGCTTGATATTCTTGCCTTGAAATTTTTCCATTTTCATCTTCAATATCTAAAATAGCTTTTATAAGTGCTAATGTGATTTTGGAGTTATTTGTAAAATTACTCGAAAACAAGGTTAAAACCTTTGTACTAAAATCGGTTTCAAAATATTTGATTGCATAAAATGGATCATCTTTATTACTTTCATCATATGTAAGCCTTCCTACCCACCACAATCTCGCTATTGTATTAACGATAATCGCCCTTCGTGGATTTCGCTTGAAAAAGAAATTCGATTTTATGCTATCTGCATTCATCTTTGAACTTGACATTTTGCATCTATAAATCATAAATTCCCACAACTGACCATGTGCTAAACCTGCCCAAAGTCTTTCATCAGAAGCCTGTGAATTATCTAAATCTTTAAGAGCCAGATATAATATTTTTGAATTTTCCACATCCGTTGATTCAGGTCTTTCAGCAGACATATTTAACTTTATCTCGCTAACTTCCTTTTTATAATCCATAAAAGGATTTTCATCTCCAAAATATTCGTAAATCCATGAGTTGCTGCTTTCGGAATACTTATCAATATTGGCTTCTATATTAGTCTTAAGCCTTTCAAGTGCATTTTCTTTTAGAAATTGTATCTTCATACATCATCCTCCTCCGAAGAATCCCTGCTCACAATTGCAGAAAAAGCATTTCTGATAGGTAACGCTAATAACACCTGAGCTAATTCGATTGATGTCTTGTTATTAAATGTGTCTTCATCAAATGTAATATTTACCTTTTTCAATGCCGCACTTATACCCCTGAACCAGCGATAATCCTCATACTCATTATAATCTGTTCGCAACTTTTCAAACACAAAGACAAGGGCGGGAAATATTAATGACGTATGCAAAACAGGAAGCATACTATTCATTTTACACATAATCTGATAATTCTTAAAATCAACAGAATTTAAATTTATTCTTATCTTTTCGGAATCCAGTTCTACCTCCATTGGAGTAGGATCTGTTGTATCCTTTTTGCAAATTGTGAAAATAGACGGCAGATTAGCCAACTCATCAAAATCCTTTGTCAAATTGATATTAACCTGTTCCGAAACAGCCAATATTGCTCCCTTTTCCACATTAAAAGCTGCACCTAAATAGTCCTGATTAAAATCGCTGTTTGAATAATTTAAGATATCGGTCTTTGCAACAATAAACGGACAGATAGAAATTTTTCCATTTAATTGTGTATCGTCAATCACAATTTCTATATGTTTATCCGATGAGGTTAATACTTTTCTGTATGCAGTCAACGAACATTCAATATGAATAAGGTACTCTGCCTTTCCTCCTGCAATATATCTACTTAAATCATCATTAGTCAAATCAAAATCCGCTGTAATTGTTGTTTTTTTATATTCATTTCTCGCTTTAATATCAGCAGAAAATGCCGAGTGATTATAATCATCATTCAACGACCACAACACTGGATATGGATATAATTTATATTTTATTTCCATAAAGATTTACCTCCATTGAACAAATATCATCAACAGAAATGGAAAAATCCAACGTGATTTTTTGCCCTTTTAATACGTTTCCAATAAATATCTTGTTACTCTTGATAAGAAGCGGCTTACTATTCATAAACGCAGATTTCACAGGGATCTTAATATTACTTTGTTCACCTGATACCGTCAATTTAACGTAACAATTATCCGCACTTTCTTCCGGAGAAGCTATAAGTCTGTATTGTCTATTTTTATAATCAGACATAAAAAGTCTAATGTAAATAGGCTTAATTTGAACTGTCTTATATATTACGTCATTTCCGTTAGGATCTTCTATTCCTGCTGAAGCCGTACCTCTGCCGCCTTCACTATTATTCGGTTCTCCACTTGGCACAAAGGCGGTTTCCTCTCCAACATCATCGTAATCATAAAATCCCGGAGCTTCAATTTCACCTGAAGTACCAGCCGATTCCGTATGCTGAAATCCCTTCTGTACTTTTACATTTTGGACTTTTTGCACATCAATACTCGAATTTCTGTTATCAAGAGATTCACTTTTTTCTTCATCACCTTGACTACCTAAATCACTATCAGGAATGAAATCGCCCATACCTGCTGCATCTACCTCATCTGTTACAGTCTGTGCTCCCAAATCAATAATCTTGTTTTTTATCCACTTATTCAACTCTTTAAGTGTTTTCTTTGCCTTTCGCACATCTGCTTCTGTTTCATATCTGTCAGGTTCCCACGCATTATGCTGAGGGGTTTCCATTGCTCTGAAATATCTGTTTATTTCCTCATCATCAAGTGTAAGTACTGCTGCAAACGATATAGATGATGAAATATGCTGTTTATCAAATATTTTCATTCCGTTACTTCTGGACATTAAAACCTTACGTTTTAGATCATCTTTTAATAACACTCGCAATGTAATATTACCCATATTATTAAAATTTTCTGAAATGGTAATTGTATCGGAGGAAGTCAATACCTGATAATAATTATACGCAAGCGGACTTTCTTCTCTGTATTTTTCCACATAATCACAAAGAGTACTGCTATTTACCTCAAAATCATTTACCCGAACAATAAGTTCATTTCTCATAACAGAAATAATAAAGCCTTCAAGTACAGCTTTGATTATTTCGTCCTGCCAACTCTCTGTTTCCTTAAAACCAAGAATATAAATATCTGTACCGGTTTCAATTCTTTTGAATTCTCCGAGAGAATATTCTTCAAAAACAGGAGTGTTTTTATCGGTATTACCATAATATCCGATACCCTGTGTTATATAAGACGAAAACAGTTTTTTATGATCAAATGAAACAAGTCTTGACACTCCTTGGTACGCTCTTATAGAATCAATGTCAAAAGTACTGTACATTACTGTTCTTATATCCGAACAAGCAAACGGTGCAGACTTTCCTATTCCGAAGCTTCCGCCCGATGTACCGCCCTTGTCAGATACTCCGGAAGATTTTACAAGATTCTGCCACGGAGAATTATAAAGTTCTTTTGAACCGGTAAGTCCCTTGGTATTATAATCACTGACTCTTAATACTCTGATTTTATCTTTTTCAGCAACTTGACAAGCATTTTTTAAGAATTTTGAAGCCTTCTCATTTTTCTCCCAAAATGTTTTGCACTCACCTAAAGCTGATACAATATCAGAAAACCCTTTTATTTCCTTGCGATCAACTTCAAATCCTGAAAATTCGACAATTACCGGATCGCTATTTTCTTTTTTTGCATCTAACGAGTTCTGACATATTTCCCTTGCCAATGAAGGAAATGGACTACCCTTAAATGTTTCAATTCCCGCCTCGCTTATTCCGTTAATCTGTCCATTGTCATTACTTGGAAAATTCCAGCCAATTGCCATAATACCGCCTCCTATTAAAGTGTGAACTTATCGTTCTTCTTAGGTGAACTATCAAATTTTTTTCTTGCATCTTTCAGTTCTGCTTCAATAGCAGAAAATATTTTATCAACTTCCTCTTTGGAATACTCATAGACATAGCCGTTGCCGCAATTTCCAAGCAGGCGTATCATATCAATAATCTTCTGTGTACGATTGGACGCTATTCTCTTGAATTTTTCATTTGGTGTTTCATTTTTTTCGGGCATACTTTTTCCTCCTCACATAATATATAAAGCATTTAGTTTTTATGTGTTAAATATATAATACCATATTGTTTTATATTTGTCAATAGTTTTTGATAATTATTTTCTATATTTTTTATATATACAATTTTTGGTTGGGTTACACTAATATATACATAGGTATTAATGTATTTCTCCACTTCTATATCATCTTATTAATTGCCGACAGAAACACCTCAGAAAAAATATTAGATTCGGATACTAAATGTTTAACCCCAGAGTGCGGACAATGGGACAATAGAACGAATAACAGCATCAATCAACGTATCTACGTCAATTGATGCTGTTATCTCATCTGTGCCAATGACGGGACAATGCAGGACAATGGGGACAATAGAAAACTAATTCTTATCCCTGTCGTTCTTTATGCCCGTAAACATATACTGATAACTCATACCCGTTTTGACATTAAGGCTTCGAAGATCGTTAAATCTCAGACCATATGCGTGATGCTTTTTGTAATCGACCTCTCCCGAATACAGAAAATCCAAAGTTTTTGATGCAATAGCATTGTAGCTCCGCACAGCTGCTTCATCAAAACCACACACTGCGAGATTATGCAGAACTATCCTTGATATCTGCAGCTGCATTACCCTCTCCTCATCATTCCCGGGGAGATAGCTCATAAGGTTGATGATATCAAAGACCATATCCTTATCAAAAGAATCAGCAGCCCTATCTTTCAGAGCAGGAACATAAGTTGTGTTAGACCCATTGATCAGAAATTTAGGGTCACAATTAAGATATTTTGCAATAACGCTGTATTCATCTAAATCAATGGAATCGGGTCTGTCTGTCCTGCAGCCGTTGCTCAGATAATCAGCCTGAGATGCTTCCAACACCATTAACGCATTATATTTCTTGCTTGGCATAAGATTTATTTTCTCATTACCCAACAGATAATCTATTGTGCAGTCAAGGGCTTCTGCCATTTTACATAAAACTTCAAGGCTGGGATTGCCGCCTTTTTTCCATGTACTGGTATTTCCCTTGCTAACTCCTACTATCTCTGCGAGCTTGCTTGTAGAGATATTTTTTTCTCTGCATAGCTCTTCCAATCGTAAATAATCCACAAAATTCCCTCCTATAAATTGTGCAAGCACGCAAAACAGTTCAGATATACTGAATATTTTCGTGTTTTCTATTGACATATTGAACCGAATAATTTATAATATGTTCAGTTACAGCGAATATAATTATATATCAGCCAGATATACTGTTATCTATTTCAAACAGCTAAAATTTTCTGAATTGTGTTCTATATTTTAAGTATAACAGGACACAAGGCAAATGTCAAGCAGAAAGGAGAAAAAATGGACGAGAAAACACAAATTATTACGGAAGATGATTTTTATCCCGTAGCCCTACCCACTGCAAAATCGCCGCCACCTTTCCCGATAGGAGCGTTACCGCCGACAATACGGGATATGGTGAATTTCGTTTCCGAAACCACCCAAGTCTACCCCGATATGCCTGCATCTGTGGCACTTGCAGCCTTATCAGTCTGCTTGCAGGGCAAGGCTAAGGTCAGTTTCAGCCCCTATTGGTCGGAGGAGCTTAACCTTTATATGCTGATAATAGCACCGCCGGGAGAGAGAAAATCGGCAGTATTTTCGGCAATGACCGCACCTATCAACAAGTTTGTCAACGAATACAACGCACTGCACCTTATAGATGTGCAGACCTATTTTAATTATATGCTCCGATACAGAAAGGAGAGAAACCAATGTCCAGGAAACTTCCCGAAATTAAACAGCGTAAAGACGGATATTTCGAGCAGAAGGTCACCATTTCGCCCAACAACAGAAAGTCCGTTTACGGAGCAACAAAAGCGGAAGTCCGAAGGAAAGCCCGTGAGCTTATTGCAGAAGCAATGCGTTATGATATTTCCAACGTCAAGAAAATGACGGTATCAACGTATATGACCCATTGGCTCGAAGATATAAAAAAGCCTGAGCTGAAACCAAGCTCATACGACCGTGTGGAGCAGTCACTGAAATATCAGATATTCCCTGCAATCGGTCATATCCAGACAAACGCCCTGACCTCAAACGATGTGCAGGAAATGATAAACACTATCATCAACGAAAAATCCTACTCCACCGCAAAGAAAGCGTACAACAATCTGAATGCCTGTATGGAGCTGGGCGTTCAGCGTGGAGAAATTCTCAAAAATCCCGTCAAGGGTGTGAAGCTCCCGTCCTCAAAGGTCAAGGAAAGGAAGGAGATCACCGCATACACTCCCGAGGAAATTGCCGCAATCGTGGAAGAAGCAAAGCGCACTTACAAGAACGGCACTCCCGTTTACAGATACGGCTATCTGATTATTCTTATCCTCAACACGGGAATGAGAGAGGGCGAACCGCTTTATCTAAAGTGGAAGGACGTTGACCTTGAAAAGCGTCATATCTACATTCACGGAAATGTTGTGGAAGTGAAAAACCGTGAGGAAAAAGCGGAAAGTAAATATGTCCTTCTTGAACAGGACACGCCCAAGACAGACAAGTCCACTCGCTACATTACGCTGAATGACAACGCTGTTGATGCTCTGGAAAATCTCCGCAAGATCATTAAGGACAAGGACAGAGTTATCGCCACAAAGAATCACACCATAACTTCTCCCCGAAAGGTCTACAAGACGATGGAGTGTATTCTGAAAAAGTGCGGGATAACCGACAAGGAAAATCTCGTTCACGCCCTGCGTCACACTTTTGCAACAACACTCATTCGCAACGGAGTTGACATAAAGGCTGTTTCGGAAATTCTCGGTCACGAAGATGTTTCAACAACTGTAAATATTCCATATGGGCACACCTGAGTTCACCCGGCTGCGAGAGCCTTTTCTTGCAACCGGGTGTAGATCTTGTATATCTGCTTTTTGGGGGCTCATTCAACAGAATAATATCCTCCGATTCTCTGAATGGTTATTGCTGCATTTATAACACATCTGTTTCTGCTTGAATATAATCACATTTGGCATTTATATCATATTGACAAATCAGTTTTCTCAAAATTCGGGTGGTATTAGGATATTGTATTTCAAGTCTATCAATATATTTCCTTAACTCATCTCCTTTTTGTTTTTGGTCACTTCCATCTCCAATCCATCTAACACTAACAAAGCCAAAATATCTCATAAAAAAATACTTTTCAAATACACCAGAATAGTATTGTTCAATGAGTGAAATATAGTTTCTTTCAATAAATTCATCGATCGAAACAGATTTTAGAAAGCTTCCTAACAACGCTCCAAACAAACTGTATGCTTTATACTTATCTTCACTTGTGTCAATCTGTAAAATAGCATCAAAAAAATGTGCAATATTATCTATTAATTCAAGTGAACTTGATGGCAGCTGATAATAAGACAGTATTTTCCAAAACGCTGTTTCATCAGCCATTAATTCATTCAGTTTGTCCGGATGTCTATAACAATACTCTTTAAAATAATCATGAAATTCTGAATGATTTTTATATAATGCAGATAGCTTTATACATAATTCAGCATACTCATCTGAGTAAAACCCACTATTATCAATTTTTTGAATCAATTCACTCAATAAGCTTGATTTAATTGTACATGTAGTAGTTTTTAATGCCTTCAAAACCTGAATAACATTATTGACTGCATTTATAATATCTTTGCAGTAAAAGGAATAATATTGTAATAAACCAGATGGATTGTATTTAATTAATTGCTTGTACATAAATGGACTGTATTCATACATTATTTGATTTGACCAGAAATTTTTAAGTAATTTTTCGTTATCAATGAAAACTAAAACATCTTGTCTTCTGATGTTTGATATAACAATACTCATTATTTCTTTCGGCATTTCAAGAAGTATTTTTGCGTTTTCTAAATCCAGTCCATCTATAAATCCTCCAAGAATTTTATACTTGTTTTTACTAATAGCACATTGAGATAATTCAAGAGCGCAAGATGAATAATCCGATTTAGCAAGCAAAAAGCCCCAATTCGGTAAATCTTCCATAATATCAATTATAATTGAGAGATAATAGTCACTATTCTTTTTAATTAACTGATTTAATACAGATACTCTATAGTCGAAAAAATACTGACTATGATCTGTATATGATATTTCGTCTTCATTTAAATATGGTGCATCAATAATAGGACAATAATAGTAGTTATCACAAAAGGCATAAAGAAAGTCATCGTATATATCCTTTTCTATGCATTTAAGATTTGAAATGAACAAATCAATATATTCATTATCCCTTGTATCTTTATAAAACTTTGCGTTGTATATTATTTGTCTAATATCATATCCGATTTTTATTTTGCTGTAGATATCAAGTTCGAAAGTAGAGCTTTCAATCAACAGATTTTCAATAAGCTTTGGCGGAAAATACCTATATGAATTTATTATTTCTGATAAAAAATGGGTATCCTTATTTTTTATTACAGCATTAATAATTTTTGTGTCAATCTCAAATATTGCTGAAAAATAATCATAATTAGAAACAGAAATGTTTTTTTCATTATGTCTTAACCCTATTGTTCTTGCGCTTGATATACTTTGCAATTGAATAAGCTTTATACCAAAAGACAAGCCCAAATTATAATCAAGTTCAATAAAACGCAAAGCCAAATCTTTTTTATTTGTTATGCTTAATTTACCATTTGTACCCCATAAACATAAAGTTGAAAGCAGTGATTGTTCCGGAGTGTTTCCATTGTAACAGTATTTTGATTCAATCTTGCATAGATCAAATAGCATCATGCATGCTTTAACTTTAGTTTCTGAAAACTGTGTTAGTCTCTGAATAGCAGATAATATAAGCCAGTATTTGCTGCCATAGGTTCCATCTTGAAATCGACATAATATATTGCTATTCGGACTATTAAGGTCATTTTCAAATATATCTAACAAAATTTGAGGATTAACCTCGGCGAATAAAGTTAATGAATCCCATAACTCCTCACACGACCATATATTTTCAAGTATCATTTTAACAGAAGAACATAACTTAGTGTTTTCGGGATATGAGTACGAAAAAAACAAGAAGTTAAAAGATAAAACATTCAACAGCTTTTCTATATGAAATCTGTATTTTAAATCACTTTGGATTCTTCCTGTGCAAATATCTATAATATGCAAAAATAAAGAAGAAAGACGTTGAAATTCCGGGCCCTCTATATTCAGGCCTAAAACATTCCATACTTCTTCATAGCTTGCTATAGAATATATATTTTCCACTCTTTTTATAGGAGAATCCTCTATTTTTGTAAAATCATCAAATGCATTTAAAATGTTATCGAACGAGTCATTTGCAAGTATTTCACATATTTCTTTTTCAGCTTCATTCGTTATGTTGATGGTTCTCATAAACAATAATGGAACAAGTGAGTTAATATTCGCTTTTGATGACCAATTTGGCTTTATAATATTGCTCAATCCGGGGATCCTACGAATAAGTGCAAATATTTCACCGTGAGTATGAAAATAAAAATCTCCTAATTCACTTTCGTTAATACCCATATCTTTTAATGCTTCAATAAACTGATTTTTTCTTAATGAGGTTAATTCTACATCAACATCTGTTACGCTTACCGCTTCTTGACTATAACATACTATGGTTTTATTTCTTTTATCGAATGCAGAGATATTCATAAATGACAGAAGAAAAACTTTTCCTTCTACGATATTAGACAGCATCTTATATGTTTCTTCGTCATTAATAACAATAATTTCATTTAATAAATTAGGAGATTTTAAAATTGATGCCAAACAGAAACCATATGCATCAATAAAAGTTTTGCTCTTGATTTTTACTATTTCGTTATTTTTAATGCAGTTCAAAAGATTTTCACTTTCTGCTTCTCTTTTAATAAGAAACATTTTATCGGTAAATGATGGATCGGTTGTTTTCGAAAAAATATCCCACGCTTTAGAAACTGTTTCAAAATTAATTTTCGTATCATCAAATAGTTGTTCAATCAACCACGCAGCTACAATAGGTCTGCTATTTATCCAATCGCATAAAACCGATGCGTCATATAAATTCACCTCTTTCCAATCATCCTTGCTGTTTTCCCATTCAGATATCGATCCGCCTGTACCATTAAACGCCCAAATTTTAGGTATTACAAAATAGAATGCTGTTTCTTTTTTATCAAGGCCTAAAGAATTTTTTGTTCTTTTGTCATAATCACTATTTATTTTTGTTAATGAATCGTTATTGGTTCCAAATTCCCATACGCTATTTCCAGATGCTACATACGTGTTCTTTTCATCATTTTCTATTATTCCATCAAATCCCGGTGCCCAAATATCATCATTTGACGGAATCCTGATTGATGATAACGAATTTGAACTGTCTATTATTAATCTTTTTACTAATTCCGGTAATAATCCTTGAAACAAGCGACTTTTTTCTATACTTAGACTTGCGAGTTTGCTTGCAGAAATCAGCTCCATTTTACTTACCTCCATAGTATTATATAGTATTTGGCAGCATTCCTCTATCTATTTATCCATTCATTCAACAAATAATCAATAAGAAATTTTAATTTCGTAGTATCATATGTTCCATTAAGTAATTTTGCTTTTTTAAATGCCCGAATATAGTCATCCTTACATACCAACGCACCTTGATACTTATTTAATTTATCATTATAACTTGTCCATCTGATTTTTGCCTTTCTGTTACATGATTTAAAATCCAAAAAGCATTCAATCGAAACTGCAGTACCATTTATATTTTCTATATTCTCACCCTGCGGTCCAAGTGTACTGATATGTTCAAACAAATAAAAATCCGGCAATTTGGTTATAAGGAAGTTATCCATCTTAGGCATTGTAACCAGTTTCAGATACTTCTCATTTCCTTCAGTATCATTATCAAAAATCACAATAATTTTATTGTTTACTCCTAATTTCATCAATCCACAACAAAAATTATATAAGTTTCCAGTTCCAGTAAATGGATAGTTTTTCTCCATGTCTATAAATTTAAAGAAATCTGAAATATCTGGATATATGCTTTCTATTGTTTTTTGAATTATATATGAATCTGATGAACCTTCAGTTACAATAATGATTTTTTCTGAATCACTAAGAGGATGAACGATTTCCTCTCTTGTTACCCATCCATTTTCAACAACATCTGCAAACGACCAATATACATCTAAATCACTAGCATTAGGATTTTCTGCTAATAACCTTAAAATGATATATGGATCCATATTCTCAAAGAAAACCTCTAAATCATAACTAACATTATATTCATCTTCATCAGTTTCTGAAAAAAGTTTTGAGTGTATTTCTTCTTCAGGTAAAATACAACGTCTTGCAAATTCGCCAAAATCATAACCATTCTCATCATATTCAACCGCGTATTTTAATGTATTAATCTTATTAACATCAATCTCTTTAAGTAGCTTTGAAAAATTTTCATAAGATAATGCAACACTTAAACGATGATTCTCACATTCTTCTACCATTTCATTATACATTGTTTTTATTGTTTTAAGTGTATATCCAAGCAAATTAAGACGTTGCTTAACTGATGATAATTTTCGTGAATAACCTTCTTTATACTCAGTAATATATGAATCCTCATCATCGACATAATAATATGGTATTTGTTTTACATCTTCTGGTTGAAACAGAGCAGAGTGATAATTAATACAATTGTTTTTACCCCAATCAATTTCCATTGTTCCTACTCCAAGTGAAATCATTGAACCCATATGTATCCCTCCATGAATTAATTCAAATATTTATAAGTAAAAAAATAAGTTTTTATCAATAACAGTATTCCGTTTCATCAATAAGGGTTGAGCCAACATCAAAGAATATCCACTTAATGTTATTCATTGCAAATCTCCATATTTTACATAAATCCAAGATAATGCTTAATATCCCCAACAAACTGATTTCCGCATCGTGCAAGCTCACCAAGCACTCGGTCTGTGCCTTTTTCGGTTTTATGCCAATTTTCTTTGGTAATGTTATAGCAATGCACGGGGCAAACCTTTATGTCAACATTTGGGAACGCCATCTGATACAGCATTAAACAGCGGCGGGCGTGAAAGGCTTTACAGACAATAATAGCACTTTTAATCGTTACCCCCTTTTCGTCAAGAGCTTCACGGGATAAAAATGCATTATCACGGGTATGCCCCGATTGGTTTTCTTCGATGATCGCAGTCAGAGGAACACCGTTTTTCACCAGAACATCTGTGAAAAATTCACAGTCGGAATGATAATCTTCGTTATAAATGTCTGCTTTAGAACGGACACCATGCCATTTGTCAGCTTTAACGCTTATCCCACCTGATGGAACAAGCCATTCAGCCATACCTTTACGATACAATTCTGCGGCATATTCGGGCTGTTCGGG
>CAMCRP010000066.1 GCA_945877315.1 uncultured Ruminococcus sp.
TGAGATAGAAAACGGGATAGGTGTGCGACTTGCCGTCCATGGTGCGGAATCCCATGAAGCCGCTGTTAATGTCATTTGCCGCAAACAGTCCGTCAAACGCCTTTTCCGTGCCGACTGCTTCTGCGGAGGGGAATTTCACATCATGGTAATTGGAAAAGAACTCGGTAACTCCCCTTCCGTCAACACTTATTGTAACGTCATCGGTAGCAACTCTTACGCCGTTTACATATCTTGCATAGGTGTAGGTAACACGCTTGTTCTTTTCATTGCCCCACTCGTTGGTGTTGTAAAGCTTGTATTCGGCTGCCTTACCGCCCATAAAATGCTTGAAGGCTGTGTCAGCGGTGGAGGCGGCTGCCTTTGCGTCGGTTACGGGTTTGAAATTGCCGTCCCATGAAGAAAGGCTCAGTATCTCCCCTGTTTTTGCGTCAAGATTTACATATGCGGTAGCTTCGGTGCCATCGGAATATTTGCTGCTGAAAGACATGATCCATGTATATCCGCTTCTCATGCTGCGTTCGTCATTTTTGACAAGACGGGCATTTCTGAGTGCCATAGTCACACCCTCGGGAGCGTTTGCCACAGGCAGAAGCTTGTCAGCCCTGACAATTTCCCCAGCCTTTTTCTTGGAGATAAGTCCGTTTTCCTCCTCCATGGCTTTCAGTTCCTCGGGAGTGAAGGTAACACCGCCTTCTCCTTTGTCTGCTGCGGGACTTTCCAGAGCAACGGCATCATCACATTCGGTCGTATACACACCGCCGAAATATTCGGAAATGACGTTGTTTTTGTCATTCTGAGCCTTTAAGTCGGACGTATATTTCGACTCGCTGCCAGTCAGCAGGTCGTAATACTTATCGCTTTTGATAAGGTAAATAAGTGCGGGAAGATATGCCTTTTTGTCCTCGTTATAATTTACGGTGTAGACAAGCTCGGGAGTTGTCCCCGCCTTGTAGAATTTCTTCATATCCTCAAGAGAAACCGCCTTTGAAATGTCGCTGAATGACGCCTTGTCCCACCATGTCATATTGAAGCTTTCGATCTCACCCGTGTCCTTGTTAAGGGCGACAGAACCGCTGTTTAAAAATGCGTTTCTTCCCTGCTCGGTTCTTACGATGCTGAACGATGCGTTTCTTCCTCTGAGTGTGGCATTGAAATCATCAAGCTTGAAAGAATCACCGAAATTGGGGTTCAGCATTTTAATGAATGCCGCTGCTTTCTCCGTCAGCTGTGCTTCGGTCATTGCACCGAAGGCAGGCTCACCGCTGTATTTGCGGTCGGAGGAATAATAGTTATAACTGATAATAGACTCTCCCGATGCGGCAATATCCAGGGTCTTTGCGGGATAAACGCCGTCCTTGGTGCCCCAATGGAAGGAATAGTAAATTGCCGCTCCCTTGCCCTCCTTGGAAAAGCTGAACTCGCTCAGCTCCTCGGGAATAGTCACTCTGGATTTTACCAAAGTAAGCAGCCTTTTCATTTCAGTGTCCTCACTTTCTGCCGAAATCGCCGCGGGGGAAGTGCCGTAAACATTGATACAAACGGGGATCGTCCCCGCCATAAGTGTGCAGGCAGCAATTGCTGCAAGAATTTTTCTCTTCTTGAATTTCATATAAAAACTCCTCTCAAAAGATAATGCTTTCCGAAATGCTTCATTGCAAGGAATTACCGATTTTCTCTTGCTGTCTATAATACAACATTTCCCGCCGAAAGTTTTCATTTTTACCGTTCTGTAATTTATTTTTGGGAATATTCACAATAATTTGCGACAGAATTGTACTTTTCTTACAATTCCTCCGGTATTGTTTCTTGTTTTCTTAAACAAACACAGCATTTCTTCCTATAAATTCTATTTTTGCTTTTTTGCTCCGCCATTCAAGACTAATTTTTCCATATTTTATGCCTGAATGTGATTGGATCGAAATTCTTACAGCATTTATATCCAAATCGTAATAAAGTTGTAATTTTTTTTGGCGGAAAATCTATTGCATATCTTGAAAAATATGTTATAATAGATTTATGGATATGCCCGATGCAAAAACATCTGCATATCAAATATCATATTCTCCGTCGGTTCATGAGGAAGAACCCGCTTGCGGGTTTGAACTTTCGGAATATACTATTTTATAAAAAGGGAGATGCTTAAAATGACCTTTAAGATCAAGAAAACTGCCAAGGCAGCAGGTGCGGCTGCACTTTCTGTTATGATGGCTTCTGCTATGTTTGCAGGTGTTACGGCTTCTGCCGCTACTGCAGTACCTATTGACCCCAATACCATTCCCGGTACAGACGGCACCCTCGTTTACACCGTTGGCGGCTGGTTCTATACCAAAGATTGCTATTATGTAAACGGCGATTACTATCCCAAGGGAACTGTAAATTTCACAGATATTTACAGAGAATATTCCGACGGAACCGTTTATATCGAAGGTAATGTATACAGAATGAAGGACTGCGTTTACTACAACGGCAGATATTATTCCAGAGATGCCGCTCCCATCGCAACAACAAATCCTTCAAACCCCTACTACTATTATTATAACGGCTATTACAACGGCAACTATTACGCCGAATACAGCGATTACGTTATTATCGGCGGATACTATTACGACAAGGACGACTGCAACTACGACACCACTACTAAGAGATATTACCCCAAGACAGGCGTTAAAGGCTACTACTATTACGGCAGCAACGAGTATGTTGAAGGCTCCAGCTACGTTATTATTCGCGGCTACGTTTACGCTAAGTCAGACTGCACATACAGTAACGGACGCTATCAGCCCATATCCACCGCAAAATATATAACCTACGTTCCTACAGGTGCCTACTATTATAACGGACAGGTTTATAACTCTTACGCAGACTACCTTTCTTCTCTCCGTTACTACAACGGATACTATTTCACATCGAATACCTCAAGCTCAGTTTCCGAGTCCGACCCCTTTATCTACGGCAACAGCAAGAAAAAGGGCTGGAACGCCATCATGAACACCATTTATGCTTCAAAGAAGGGCGCAACAGTCAAGATCGATATGAACAAAACTGCTGTTATATCTAAGAAGTTCCTCAATGCCGTTCAGGGTAAGAACATCAATCTCCAGTTTGTTATGTCAAACGGTGCTGTTTGGAGCTTCAACGGCAGAGATATTGATAAGGACAGCATAAGAGCGGTAAATGTAAGCGTTAAGTACAACACCAACAAGGTCCCTGCTATCCTCAAGCAGAAGGCAAGCATCGGTCAGGGCAGCTACTGCGAGATCACAGTTGGAACAGATGCAGGCTACATGGGCTTCTACGGCTCCCTTACAACCAAGTTTAACAAGAATAAGGCAGGCAAGGTCGCTAAGATATACAGATATGATGCGGGAAGAAATGTCCTCATTCTTGTAGACACAGCAGTTATCAATGCTGACGGTTCCGCAGCATTTGACCTGGTAAATACAGGCACATACGCAATTACCATTTCCAAGTAACGGGGTTTTACGATTTTTGAAAGACAATTTCGGATAAAAACAAGGGGTTCGGGCTTTACGGTTCGAGCCCCTGAGTTGACTATGGTAACTTGTAACTGAATTGTAACTAAATTTTGCCGAATTTTAATTGCTTTACAGAAAAAATGTGTTATAATAGGCTTATATCAACAAATCGGTTTTCCGATCTGCTTCAGACCTTTACCGAATAAACAGAAAAGGAGATAATTTTATGAGATTCAACAAAAAAGCCGCAGCAGCTGTTCTTTCCGTAGTGCTGGCAGCTCAGGCCCTCGGCTGCATCGGAGTTTCTGCTGCCACATATTCAAATAACCCAAATTACATTTACATCGCATCTTATAATGCTTACTTTCTTAAATCCGAATGTTACCTGACTGCAAACGGAGTTTATTTACCCTACAACGACGCCACCCCCTATTACGAGGGCGATACCAATAACACCACAAAGCCTGTGGACACGACCTACAAGGAGTTTGATAACAAGGTCGTACGCATCGAAGGAAAGTACTATGATATGTACAACTGCTACTTCGATACCAAAACTAACAGATATGTTCCTTACACAAATGCTGTGGGATATGACAACTACTACACCTCCTACAAGGACAACGGCAACGGCACTGTTACCGTAAACGGTGTTATCTACAACAAGACCGACTGCGTTGAGGACCACGGCAGATATTATCCGAAGTCTGGTGCCACCTCTGCTGTTACATACAAGGAGTATGACGAGTACACCGTTTACATCGACGGAAAATATTACGTTAAGAAGGAATGCAATTACGTAAACGGCAAGTATGTCCCCACACAGTACTCCACCTGGTACAACCACTACTATTCTTCCTATAAGGATAACGGAAATCAGGTTTATGTAAACGGAAACTACTACAATAAGTCCGACTGCATTTTCGATAATGGAAGATATTACCCCGCAAGCCTTGACGGTACTGCTCAGGACGGCAGCGACTATCTTGAGTACGTAAACGGCATTATCCGCTATAACGGCAAGTACTACGACAAAACAGACTGCGTTCTGGACAAGAACGGCAGATATATCCCCAGAGAGGGCGCAAAGTATTACGACCACTATTATTCCAGCTATAAGGAGTACAGCGACGGCGTTGTTTATGTAAACGGACACTACTACCTTATCAGCGACTGCGTTCTTGACAACGGCAGATATTACCCCAAGGACATTAATAAGTATGATGATACATATGCTTACTCCAACTACAAAGAACTGGATCAGATGTATTTCATAAACGGCAAATATTACGACAAGACCGACTGCTATCTTGACACAACAACAAAGAAATATGTCCCCTATAAGAACGCCGTGGGTTACGCTAACTATTACTCCAGTTACCGTGATGTTGACCTTAACACAGTTTATGTAAACGGTCACTATTACACCAAGTCCGACTGCGTAAACGACAGCGGCAGATATTACCCCAAGTCGGGCGCTTCCAACGTGGACGCTGCTTACGCCTCCTACAAGGTATATGACACAATGGTTTACATCAACGGTCTGTATTACGACCTGACCGAATGTTATAAGTCCGACGGAAAGTATGTCCCCTACAACAATGCAACCGGATATAACAACCTTTACACCAACTATAAGCTCATTGACAAAAACGTTGTTTACGTAAACAGCCACTATTACAAGATAGAGGACTGCGATTTCGACCACGGCAGATATTATCCCAAGAAGGGTGCTGTCAACTACGATGCTCAGTACGGCGAATACAAGGAATATGACTATATGGTCTATGTCAACGGCAAATATTACAACAAGAGCGACTGCACCTATGATGCCGTTACAAAGAGATATTCCCCCAAGGCCGATGCAAAGGGCTATTCTCACAACTACACAAGCTATGTCGCATACAATAACGGTATCGTTTATGTAAACGGTCATTACTATTTCACTAAGGACTGCGATGACGATAACGGCAGATACTATCCCAAGACAGGTGCCGAAAACTGCGACGAGTATTATGCTTCACTGAATGAAAAGGTAAGCACCGACGATCCTTATCTGTACAATTCGTCCAGAGTAAAGGGCTGGAGCGCACTTATCAATCAGGTCAAGAACGCCTCCCTCGGCTCCACTACCAAGATCAACATGAACAAGACAAACACTCTCTCCAAGAAGTTCCTTGACAGCTTCAAGGGCACAAACAAAACAGTTGAGCTGGTAATGTCCAACGGTGCTGTATGGAAGATCAACGGTAATGATATTACAAACAGTGCCGTTGACAACACCAACATCTATATCAAGTACAACACTACCGATATTCCCGTCGGTCTGAAAAAGGCTGCAGATGCCCTCGCTCAGAGCTATGCTGAGATCACTATTGGCAATCCTACCATTACTAAGTTTGGTTTCACAGGTCAGATGACAGTTAAGTTCAAGACCAGAAATGCCGGCAAGACCGCTAAGCTGTTCAGATACGACCCCGCAAACAACTACCTTATCAGAACAGATTACGCTACCATTGACAGCAACGGCTATGCTACCTTTGATGTTGACACTTCGGGTATCTACGCTCTTATTATTATGAAGGATCAGGGCTGATACAGATACATCGGTATCGCTGCTTGAGTGACGTATTTATATGCCGCACTCCCATTATTCGGGGGTGCGGCTTTTATTTTCAGAAAAATGATGAAACGAAAACTATTATTATCAGTGCGGGAGATACATATCTTATTACAAAGGAAAACAGCTTTTTCCCTTTAAACGGGAGCTTACCGCCGTTGGTTATCTCGTTTGCGGCGGCGGGTATTCCCCAGACATAGCCTACAAGCAGACACATGAGCAGTCCGCCCATTGGCATAATTATCTTGTCCGATAAAAAGGACATAAAATCAAAAAAGGTCATTCCGAAGATAAGCATATCCGACAATATGCCATTTGATAATGAGGATATTGCCCCCGTTATTCCAAGAACAATTGTCAACAGAATTACGGCGGAGATTCGCTTCATTCCCAGCCTGCCCGTGAGAAATGCAATAAGCACCTCCATCAGCGATATAGCCGATGTAACTGCCGCCAGCAGCACCAGCAGGAAAAACGCCACCGCCACCCATCTCCCGAACGGTACGGAATCGAAAACGGCGGGCAAGGTCAGGAAAAGCAGTCCCGGACCCGATCTCGGCTCAAGTCCCACAGAAAATACTGCGGGCATTACCGCAAAGCCCGAAAGGACTGCCGCAATACTGTCCAGCGCAATTATGGTATATGCCGACGAACGGATATTGCTGTCCTTTTTGAGATAGCTGCCGTAGGTGATAAGCGTTCCCATTCCCAAGGAAAGGCTGAAAAAGACCTGTCCCATAGCGTTTAGCAGGACACTTCCCCAACTGTCAATGTCGGACAGCCTCGGCACAAGGAAAAATCTGACCCCCTCCTCGGCATTGGGCAGTGAAAGGGAGAACGCCGCCGTTACCACAAGCAGGACAAACAGCAGCGGCAGAAGTATCTTGCTGACCCGCTCTATCCCCGCCGAAACGCCGCAGAGAACTATCAGGGAGCATATCAGCAGGAAGATGATATGCAGCAGCACAGGCTCCCCCGTTTTGGAAACAAAGCCGGTAAAATACGCCTCGGTATCCCCCGTACCGACACCTCTCAGATATTTTAATGCGTACTTTATGACCCAGCCGCCCACCACGCTGTAATAGGACAGTATGGTGAACGCTCCCGCCAGACCCACCCAGCCGACGAACTGCCATTTTTCCGAGATGCGTCGGCAGGAATCCACGGCGTTCATTCCCGCAAACCGTCCCACGGAGATCTCCGCTGTCATTACGGGCACACCCAGCAGAAAAAGGAATATGACATAGGCTATGAGGAAAACCGCTCCGCCGCTTGTCCCTACCATATATGGGAATTTCCAGATATTTCCCAGACCTATCGCCGAGCCCGCAGCCGCCATAATAAAGCCGAATTTCCCCGTCCAGCTTTCCCGTTCTGCCTGCATTTTCATCAGTCCTTTCGATGTAATGGACGTAGTTTTCCCCGATTTTCCGAAAATATACAGCCGACCGCAATGCTTCGGAGAAAATGAAAAGCGTCGGCGACAAGCACACTCACATAGTTTAAGACCACACAACTGCTGCCGCTTTTACAAAGTTATCTTGCTATGAAATGTAAAATATTCCCTGTAAAAAATGGCATTACAAGAAAACTATAAAATAACTGTTAGAAAAATGTTAAATATGAAAAAGGTACTTTTATTGCAAAAGAAAATATGGTATAATCTTATTTAGCGGCAAACAGCTGCCAATATATTCACTGCATATCCAAGGGGAGAATTATGATATATGGTTGAAACTAACGCTTTCATTGAAGCAAGGAAAAAAGCTTTGGAAAAATACTTTGATGGTCTGAATCCCGAGCAGAAAAAGGCTGTTTTCACCGTCTGCGGACCTGTTCTTGTGCTGGCAGGTGCAGGCAGCGGAAAGACCTCAGTCCTTGTAAACCGCTGCGTTAATCTTATCTATTTCGGAAACGCATATATGAACGATAAGGTTCCCGAAGGAGCTTCCGAGGACGATCTTGCGTTCCTTCGTGCATTTGCCGAGGGCAAGGAAACCGACGCTTCAAGGCTCCGTGACATTGTCGCCTGCGATACGCCTAAGTCCTGGAATATCCTCGCAATAACCTTCACAAACAAGGCAGCGGGCGAGCTTCGGGACAGGATAACCGCAAAGCTTGGGGAAGAAGGTCAGGACATCTGTGCGGCTACATTCCATTCTGCCTGCGTGAGAATACTCAGGCGGGAAATTGAGGCTTTGGGCTACGGCAGCAGCTTCGCTATCTATGACAGCGATGACTCGCAGCGTCTGCTGAAGGCTTGCATTGCCGAGTTGGACGTTTCCGAGAAGCTGTTTCCTCCCAAATCCATGGCGGGCATTATCTCGTCGGCAAAGGATAAGCTTATCACTCCGCAGGATTTTCTGGAAAATACTCAGAACGACTATCGAAAGACCACCATTGCCAAAATTTACAAGCTTTATCAGGACAGACTCAGGAGCGCAAATGCCCTTGATTTCGACGATATTATCTGCCTGACCGTTGAGCTGTTTGAGAAATTCCCCGATATTCTCGATAAATACCGCAGAAAATACAAGTACATTATGGTGGACGAATATCAGGACACCAATCAGGCGCAGTACCGTCTTATCAGCCTGCTTTCGGCGGGACATAAAAATCTCTGTGTCGTGGGTGATGACGATCAGTCCATCTACAAGTTCAGAGGGGCGACTATCGAAAATATCCTCAGCTTTGAGGAGCAGTTTGAGAACGCCGCTGTTATCCGCCTTGAACAGAATTACCGTTCAACGCAGAATATTCTGTCCGCCGCCAACGGTGTTATCGGAAATAACACGGGCAGAAAGGAAAAGAAGCTGTGGACAGAGAACGGCGACGGCGACAAGGTGGTGCTTTTCAAGGCTCCCGACGAGGCTGCGGAATCCAAGTTTGTTGCCAACAAAATTCTTGAAAATGTCCATAACGGTATGTCCTACAAGGATCACGCCGTGCTTTACAGAATGAATGCTCAGTCAAACTCCCTGGAACGTGCAATGACCGCTTCGGGTATCCCCTACCGTGTTATCGGCGGCGTAAAATTTTACGACCGCAAGGAAATAAAGGACGTTATTGCCTATCTGTCGGTCATAAACAATCCGAGAGATATGCTCCGTTTCAAGAGGATAATCAACGAGCCTAAAAGAGGTATCGGAGATGCTACCGTGTCCATGATAGAACAGATAGCAAACGATCTGGGCAGCTCACCTATCGAAATTATGAGAGATGCGGAGAATTATCCCCTGCTTTCAAAGAAGGCTTCCGCACTTTCCTCGCTGGCTAAAACCTTTGATATGTTCGCAGAAAAGGCGGAGGAGCTGGAGCTTCCCGAGCTGCTTGACCTTATTATGGATAAGTCGGGCTATGCTGCCGCACTTGCAGGTCAGGGCGATGAAGGTCAGGGCAGACTGGAAAATATTGCCGAGCTGAAATCTACTATGCAGGAATATACCGAAAGTTCCGATGAACCGTCCCTGTCGGAATTTCTGGAGGAAATATCCCTCTACACCGATGTTGACAGGCTTTCCGAGGACGACAACGCTGTCTGCCTGATGACAATGCACTCAGCAAAGGGTCTGGAATTCCCCGAGGTGTTTATCGTGGGAATGGAGGAAGGAATCTTCCCCGGCACCCGCTCTATGGACACTTTGGAGGATATGGAGGAGGAACGCAGACTTGCGTATGTGGCTATCACCCGTGCAAAGAAGCACCTTTACCTTACTTATGCCGCACAGCGAATGATTTTCGGCAGCACAACACGCAACTTCGTTTCCCGATTTGTCAAGGAGATCGACAGTGACCTTCTTGAGAAGATAGACAGAACCGTTAAAATCAAAAAGGTCGAAAAGGACGAGGGAATTATCGCTGCAAGCGGCGGCAGAAATCCCTTCTCCCTGCAAAACGAGCTTATGGAAAGAAAGACCGCAGCCGCAAAGCAAAGTGCCGCAGCGTCCGCAGACTATTCAGAGGGCGAAAGAGTCAAGCACAAGGTTTTCGGCGAGGGTACTATCGTTTCCGTCAAGAAAATGTCCAACGATGCAATGCTTGAAGTAAACTTTGACAACGTTGGAACGAAAAAAATTATGGCTAATTTTGCAAAGCTTACCAAGTTATCGTAACTTTAATGCGCTCTCACCGTTTTTCGGTGGGGACGCATTTTTCTTTGTGGGGACAAATATACATTACTGTAGAAGCATTTGAACGGAGCTGATGTAAAATGTATATTTGCATAAATCTCAGAAAAGCGTCGGGAATTATGGCTGTAATAGCTGCGGCGGCAATTATTGCTGTCCCGTTTATCGGACATATTCCAAAATCCGTCCCCGCAGATGCTGAACCGAACGGCGTGTTTCTCCCCGTCATAATGTACCACAGCATACTTATAGAACCTGCAAGACAGGGCAGCTATGTGGTATCTCCCGAACAGTTTGAAAATGACCTGAAATGGCTCTCCGACAACGGCTGGACGGCTGTCCTTTCCGATGACCTTATTTCATACACCGACAGCGGCGGCAATCTCCCCGAAAAGCCCGTCATGATAACCTTTGACGACGGCTTTTACAACAATATGACCTATGCCCTGCCGCTTTTGGAAAAGTACGATATGAAGGCAGTCATTTCCCCCGTTGGCGAATACTGCCAAAGATCCTCCGAAAGCGGCGACATCAATCCCGCCTATTCCTATCTGACATGGGACGAATTGACCGAGTTAAACGAAAGCGGACGAATTGAGATAGGCTGTCACACCTGGGATATGCACAGCACCGATTCCCGAAAGGGCTGCAAGAAAAATTGGAACGAATCTGCCGAGGAATATGCCGCTGCTTTCACCGATGACATTTCCATGTTTGGCGACGCTTTTCGAGAAAACTGCGGCATCGAGCCGAAGCTGTTTGCCTATCCATACGGATATATTTCAAAGGAAAGCGTCCCCCTGCTGCGTTCTATGGGATTTCGTGTTACCCTTAACTGCGTTGAAAAGCCAAACTATATCACCCGTGACCCCGAGTGTCTGTTTTCGCTGAACAGGTATAACCGTCCCGCATATGTTTCTTCGGAGGAGTTTTTTGGGAGGGTCATGGGAAACACCTAAACCTCCATCTCCTTTGAATTTTGTTGTATTAACAAATCCCCCTTCCCGATGTAAAATAAGATCGGAAGGGGGAATTTTTATGGAAATTTCAAAAAAACAAATGGAGCTTATCCGTGACCTGAGAAACGGTAAATTCCGCAGGATCAATCTGCTGGAAGGGTCTGTCCGTTCGGGAAAAACCTGGATAAGTCTGGTGCTTTGGTGTATGATAGTGCTGAAAAGCCCGAAAAATGCGGCTATGCTAATGTCGGGTAAAACCCTGACTACACTTAAAAGAAACGTCCTCGAACCGCTTACGGAGCTGGTGGGACGGAAAAATTTCAGCGGCTCCGCAGAGTCCAAGGAGGGACGGCTTTTCGGACGGAAAATCTACTTCGAGGGTGCAAACGACGAATCCTCGGAAAGCAAGATAAGAGGTATGACGCTCTACGCCGCCTACTGCGACGAGCTGACGCTGTTTCCCGAGGAATTCTTTATGATGCTGCTTTCAAGGCTTTCGGTGGAAGGCGCAATGGTCCTTGCCACCACCAATCCCGACTCGCCGTCCCATTGGCTTATGCGGGATTATCTGGCAAGAAATGACAAGAATGCCCCGGAAATTTACCGCAGAAAGCTTACCATCGACGACAATCCGTTTCTCCCGAAAAAATATGTGTCCGAGCTGAAAAAGGAGTACACGGGACTGTTTTACAGGCGTTTTATCCTCGGGGAATGGTGCGCTGCGGAGGGTGCCGTTTACGGAGATTTCGCGGAATGTCCCGAGAAATTTATCATTGACAAGATAGACCCGTCGGAGATAATTTTTACCACCATGGGCGTGGATTTCGGCGGAAACGGCTCCGCTCACGCCTTTGTTCTGACGGGATTTACCAAGGGCTTTCGCAAGGCAATAACGCTGGACGAGTATTACCGCAAGGAGATAATTTCTCCCGTTGCTCTGGAAAATGATTTCGTTGAGTTTATCCGCAAATGCCGTTCGGTATACCGTCTGACGGACGTTTACTGCGACAGCGCAGAACAGACGCTTATTAAAGGTCTGAGGAATGCCGCAGAACGTGCGGGTCTGCCCGTTGAGATACACAATGCGAAAAAGGGTGCCATTTCCGAAAGAATTCGGCTTTACGACCTGATGATGTCAAGGGGACAGTATTTCATTCACCGAAAATGCACTCACGTCATTGAAGCGTTTTCCTCGGCACTTTGGGACGATAAAACGGGAAAACGCCTTGACAACGGCAGCACAAATATCGACAGCCTTGACGCACAGGAGTATTCCACAGAGTATTTTTCAGATGACTTGACTAATGCAAGATTACGTGGTACAATATAAACAGAGCATTATGCTCAATATGAAAATGGAAATCACTGATTTGAACGGCATTTACAAACAAGCCATATAATGTGTCTCCCTGCCTTCGGCGGGGAGATACATCGGTCAGTTTTTTCTTAGAAAGGCTGATATAAATGATAGGTAAAATACATTCGCTGGAATCCTTCGGAACGGTTGACGGTCCCGGAGTAAGATTTGTTGTTTTCACACAGGGCTGCCCTATGCGCTGCCTTTACTGCCACAATCCCGACACATGGGAGATAGGCACAGGCACGGAAATGACCGTTGACGAGGTAATGAAGGAATACGACAAGTGCAAGGAGTTCTTGACAAACGGCGGGCTTACCGTCACAGGCGGCGAACCGCTTATGCAGATAGATTTCGTCACCGAGCTGTTTGAAAAGGCAAAGGAAAAGGGTATCCACACCTGCCTTGACACATCGGGTATCACCTTCACCCCCGCTCACACGGAAAAGTTTGACAGGCTTATCAAGTCCACCGACCTTGTTATGCTGGACATTAAGCACATTGACCCCGAGGAGCATATAAAGCTGACATCTCAGAAGAATGTGAATATCCTGAAATTTGCCGAATATCTGAGAGATAATAACGTTGATATGTGGGTGCGCCACGTTGTTGTCCCCGGAATCACCGACAACCCCGTTTATCTTGACAGGCTGGGACATTTCCTGGCTCATTTCAAGAATATCAAGGCTCTGGACGTGCTCCCCTACCATGATATGGGTAAGGTCAAGTACAAGAACCTGGGTATTGACTATCCCCTTGAAAACGTGGAGCCTATGAGCAAGGACGATGCTGTTAAGTGCAGAGATATTATTATCAAGGGCATCAAGGACGAGCTTTCGGCAAATAAAGAATAATTTATAGTAAACGACAAAAATATTTACCTTTAAGCGAAATTTGGGTTAGGTATTACGTTTACTAAAAAAACTGTGCCTTTCTCCGTTTTTTCGGAGAAGGGCACTTTGTTACGGAGAGATTTTTAATGGAAATTTCCTATACAGACTGCCGCCTTTGCCCAAGGCAATGCGGTGCAGACCGAACCAAGACACAAGGCTTCTGCAAAAGCGGTGCTGTCCCCAAAGCGGCAAGGGCGTCCCTTCATATGTGGGAGGAACCCTGTATCAGCGGCGGAAACGGCTCGGGAACGGTGTTTTTCTCGGGCTGTTCCCTTAAATGCTGCTTCTGTCAGAATTACAAAATATCTGCGGAAAATTTCGGAAAGAAGCTGACGGTTTCGCAGCTTGCGGACGTTTTCCTTCGGCTGGAGGATATGGGTGCGGACAACATAAATCTGGTAAATCCCACACATTTTCTGCCGTCGGTCATAGCGGCAATAGAGCTTGTTCGGGACAGGCTGTCCTTACCGTTTATCTACAATTCGGGGGGATATGAACGTACAGAATCCCTGAAAATGCTTGACGGGCTTATTGACGTATATCTGCCCGACATAAAGTATTTCAGCCCCGACATTTCCCGAAAATATTCTCAGGCGGCGGACTATTTCGAGTATGCCCTACCCGCCGCAAAGGAGATGTTCCGTCAGACAGGCGGCATAGTTCTCGGGGAAAACGGGCTTATAAAAAAAGGTCTGATAATACGCCATCTTGTTCTGCCGACGCATAGGCGGGATTCCTTTCGGGTGCTTGATGAAATAGCGGCGGCGTTCCCCATTGACCAAATTTATCTCAGCCTTATGAGCCAGTACACGCCATTTTACAAAAGCTGTGAACACAAGGAAATAAATCGCCGTATCTCCACATTTGAATATAATTCCGTCTGCGAATATGCCCTTTCGCTGGGCTTTAACGGCTATATGCAGGAGCGTTCGTCGGCAAAGGAGGAGTACACTCCCGAATTTGACCTGAGAGGTTTGTAAGGTCATTTCAGATAAAATCACCTAAAAGCTCGCAGTTTCCAGATCTTACGCAGTCCATAAAATCCCGGGGACCTGTCAGACGGTGGTCAAACGCCATTCCGCCGCCTTTGAAGCTGTCAACGCTGTGAATGTCCGAGCCTGCCGTTTTTGCAAGGGAGTGCTTTTCCGCATATTCGAGAGCTTTTCTGTTCATATCTGCGGAATGATTTCCCATGTTAATGACCTCGGCAGCGTCGGAAAGCTCGGGATACTGAACCTGTTCCCGAATATACGGTGCTTCTCTGAACGGGTGAGCCTGACTGATAAATCCTCCCACATCGTGAACAATTCTTGCAAATTTTGCGGGCTTTAGCTTATCGAAGTTGGGATTTGCCAGAAGAAAATCCTTGTCCAGACCGTAAACAAGAAATTCCATTGCATGATAGTTCCATTCAAAACCGAAAAATACGTCCAAACCGAGTCTGTCCCCCGCTGCCTTTGCATGTTCATATCCAAAACAAAACTGCTTGACACGCTCCGCCCAGTCAAGGTCACGGGGAATACAGCTGTTTCCGTTGAAAAAATGGTCGGTGACGAAAATGCCTGCGTAGCCCTTTCGGCTGTAAAGCTGCGCCATCTGTTCCCCACTGCTTACCGCACAAGCAGAGCCTTCAAAGGTGTGAAGATGTGTTTCGTATTTATATATCATAGAATCTCTCCGTTAGCTTTTTTATTATAGTATACCCGAAAACTGTGAATTTTTCAACTTTTTCGGCTGATTATTCTCAAACAGTAATAAAAAAGTCAGAAAAAGTATATGTAAGTTTAATTGCAATCCGCGGAAAAATTTGTTATACTTAATTTGGATATTTCTGTGTCATTTACGACGTATGAAACAGTAA
>CAMCRP010000067.1 GCA_945877315.1 uncultured Ruminococcus sp.
GAAAAGCTGCCAGGGAACAATCATCCAAATCAGTAATCCACCGTTTTTCCATATCGCAAGAAATTGAGAAACGCTTCCTTCGGAATATGTATCTTCTTGCCCACTCTGATAATCGGAAATTTCATCTTTTCATAATTCCTGTAAAATGTAGAAATCGAAATTCCCAAGGCACTTGAAACCTCGGCAGGAGTAAGATAGTTCCGATTGATTTGTTCAATTTCTTCAATAAGCATTTCACTCATACGATCACACCTTCCGTTTTTTCAGCCGAGCAGATTTGAAAAAATCTCTCTCCGTCACGATATGCTCCATAAAAAAATCTCCTTCCTTCATTTTGAACGCTTGCTCCTAAGAGCATTTTTCAGTTTTTCATTTTCGGATCTTAACCGAATCACCTCCTTCCGCAGCTCTTCATTTTTTGCGGCAAGTAGATTTATCTCAACGGCAGCTGCCGACATCGGACTTTTGCTGCGTTTTGCCTTTTCAATTTTTCGAAGGATTGCTCCTGCCGCCGTTATTGACCTGTCATCAAGCAGGCGTTCACCTTTTGCGTTGGATTTCAATTTCTTCGCCAGCTCCGGGTGTCGGCTGAGTATCTCATAGAATTCGACAGGCTGCAGACCATTTAATTTGCAGAATTCGGAGATTGAAAAGAATTTGCTGTGCTTACGCATTGTACTTTTCCTTTCTTCGTTCTTTTGGAATTTGATTTTTTCTGTGGAACATGGTATAATATTTTCATAAAATATACCCTACAAGTCATGACAATAGAGGTGACAACATAAATGAAAAATTTCTTTGATTCAATGATCAAGCCCGTTGTTAATCCTAATTTTTCATATTCATTCAGCGGAAAGCTTGAAGCAATTATCGGAAAGTATTTTGTTTCCGGTGAAGGTGTTCCGGGAAAAAGCATTTATACGGTTTACTATAACGAAAACACACCGGTTGATGAATGCGTAGAGCTTATTAATGAAAATATCGTTGCATATATTACTTCCGATTATAGATTTGCATTTGTTTTAGAAGAATTTCTCAACAAATTTATTTCTGATACCGCCGAATATGCACTATCATATCTGCCGGTAAAAAGCTTTTCAGAAGATGAATTCTGCATTTCCCCGACAGATAGACTGCCCTTACAATTTCAAAAAATTATTTTTATTAACGATGACTTCTTAAATGATGAAAAAATCGAATTTGACTATGAATTATTTGAGATTATCGACAGCGGCGCGAAATATCTGAACCCAAACCATTTTTCGATAAATGATCTTGTTTCTTATCTATTGAGTCAGGATCAATATTGATATATACTTATCTCTTCGACCCGGCTCAACATTTTTTCAACTTCCCAAAAAAGAATCCTTGTACCTATCAAAATTCTCCCTTGCCGACCTCATTCTGCGGCTCACTCCCCGCATAACATAAGGAAAAGTGGCAGACAGCACTCTGTCAAAAGTCCGCTTTCTGCGAAGATCGGAGCATTGTCCCATAGCGTTTATGTCAACATTGGTAGTCACTATCAGAGGCATGTCCGAGGAAACTCTTGTGTCAACAAGGCTGAAAACTCTTTCCATTGCAAATTCTGTTCCGCGCTCGGCACCCAGATCATCAATTATCAGCATGTCGGGGCGGATAATTTCATCAACATACCGCCTGTAATCCTCATCGCTGTAAAACGCCCCCTGCTCAACTATCTGCATAGCAGACAGCCAACGCACGGAATAGCCCTTGCTCAGCATATCGTTTGCCAGACAGCTTGCAAGAAAGCTCTTGCCCGTTCCCACATCTCCGTACAGCAGCAAGCCGATAGTGTCCCCGCTGTTTTCATAGAAATCTGCAAGGTATCTGACAGCAAAATTACGATTTGCTTCATCAAGCATTTCAAGCTTTGTATTCTCATAATGAGTGGGGATATTGGCATTTGCGGTATTCCTCCGAACACGCTGAACAAACTCTCTTTGTGCCTTCTCCGCCGCTTCCCTTTCCTGCTGACATTTGCAGGGACAACTGACGATCCTCGGCTCAAAGGTCAGTATCCTCGGTGTAAGGCATTGTTTCTTCGTATGACAGCTGCCGCAATATATCAGCCCATCATCACCCATGTAATCATCGGGCAGAGGTTCCAAGCCGTAATTCTCCTCGCAATTATCAAAAATCTCACTGAATACTCTGTTAAGCTCGTTCATTTTACATACCTCCTATCATAGCTTCAAACGGGTTAAATTCGGGAGAATTTGCCGGAGCAGACTGCTGTATCGTTTTCTCAAGCCCGGGATAAGTCCGTCTGACCTTATCCACTACCCAATGCAGGATGGCGTGATAATCCGACTTGTATGTTCGGCCACTTGACTGCTTGTAAAGGTCAAGCTCCTCGATACATTTATCGGCAAATTCCTTAGAATGCTTGTCGCATAACGCCTTGTACTGCTCATCGGTCATACGAACTTTTTCGGCATAAGCTTTTTTCGGCTCGTGCGGTTTGGCGGTTTCCGTATTTGTTTCATCAGTATTTACTTCTTCAGTATTTGCTTTTTCAGTATTTACTAATATCTGTGGGTTATGTTCGTGCGGTTCATTCACTTGTGGATTTTCAACATGTGGTTTTTCCTCATCTTCATTATCCGCATTTTCTCTATCAAGGAATATCGGACAATCGGAAATTCTGTAAATGACGTCGACAAACTTTCCCTTGTCCTTGATACGATCTCTCCTGAGATATCCGAGGTTCTCCAGATTGATAAGGGCTGTTCTTATTGCCGTTTCTCCATTCGGTAGCAGCGATGCAAGCCCTTTTATGCTGAAATCATACGAATCGGGCTTTGACAACATTGTCATAAGCAATCCTCTCTCGGCTATACCAAGCTCAGGATCTTGTAAGAATTGATTATGAACCACCGTGAAGTTCTTTTTCATTTCATTGACCATTCGTGCCATAGTTTTCCTGCTTTCTTGTAATAATTGACGATTTATTCTTAAAAATTTGTAAAAGTGCAACAAAAAAGGCTTCCGTACACTTACATAAACGTAAGCATACGGAAGCCTTTGGCTTCACGATAAAAATTGTTACTGATTGCAATAGGTCAAAAAACAACTTGACCTATTGATAAGCAAGAGATTTTACAAACATTACTCTCTTCGCCTTTCAATAGGTTCAAGTTAAAACTACTTTGGCTCCCCCACTATCGATAAATACGAACTCTCCACCATATTGTCGGGAAGAATCGTTTCCGAATCTTCCCGACAGTTGTAGTTGATGACGATCTTGTCATCATATACATAAATCGAATTTATAAACGTGTCAACGATGCGTTCTCTGTTGTCCTCGTTAAGAATATCGCTGTCCTTCATCTTGTGAAGCCAGAACATTATCTGCTCCTTTGAAAGCACTGCAGACTTTATCTCTTCCCTTGCGATTTTCACCTTTATGTCGCTTTTCTGCTGTTCAAGCTCCGATAAACGTGCCATTGTGGATTCGGTAATGATACCCATTTCAATAGCCTTCATAAAGTTGCAGATTGCCTTTTCCACATCTGCAAGCTCATTCTGCAGAAGCGGCAGCACCGTGTTTTCTCTCTGCTGAAATTCAAATACACGCTCTGCAATGCTGTCAAGGATGACGTCATTCATAACGGTTTTTACGGTACGCTCAATAACAATATCCTCAATGTCAGCCTTGCGAAGAGCCTTCCTGCCGCACTTCCGCTTCTTCGCATTTGCACACTTGTAATAGTGATAAACCTTGTTGTTCGTACTGCTCGTTCCCGATTCTCCCACCATCATTCCACCGCAATCACCGCAGCGGAGTTTTGTCGAAAGAATATACTTGATGTCTGCTTTCATTGTGGCAGGTGCGTGTCTGTTCTTCTCCAACCTCTGCTGTGCAAGTGAAAAAAGCTCGTCCGAAATCACCGCCGGAATACCATTGGGAACAACCACATCACGATACTGATACTCCCCTATGTACTTGCGATTCTGCAATATAGTCGAAACCGATGATTTGGTCAGCGGCTTGCCCTGTGAGGATAATACTCCGTGGCTGTTCAGAAACTCCACAATATCCTTTATCGGTCTGCCGTTCACATACATCATAAACGCTTCCTGAATAAGCGGAGCCACAAGCTCATCAAGCTGATAATGCTTGTTCTCGTCAATTTTGAAGCCAACGGGAACGAATCCGCCGTTGTACTGACATTTCAGAGCATTCTCCGTCATTCCTCGGATAACCTTTTCCGAAAGCTCTGCCGAATAGTATTCCGCATATCCTTCCAAAACAGATTCAAGAATAATTCCCTCTGCGCCCTCGGAAATGACCTCTGTTGCTGACACGACCTTGACACCATTCTTGCGAAGCATAGCCTTGTAATGTGCGCTGTCATAACGATTTCGGGCAAATCTGTCGAGTTTCCAGACAATAATCGCATTGAACTGTCCCTTTGCGCTGTCCTTGATCATCTTCTGAAATTCGGGGCGGTTGTCCGTTTTCGCAGACATTGCCCTGTCGATATATGTGTCGATCAGCGTGTAGTTGTTACGCTCCGCAAACGCCCTGCACTCACGAAGCTGTCCCTCGATACTCTCCTCACGCTGATTGTCGCAGGAATATCGGGCATAAATTACTGCATTCATTAAAACTCCTCCTTTTCCGAAATACCTCTCGTCAACAGTAGTATATCATATTTTTATTCTCTTGTCAACGCTTTAAAGCGGTAAATTCGATAATATTTCTACACATTCCACACTCCGAATACACACCCTAATACACACCTCAAACGCCTATAAATAAAGGATTACACGCCTACACACCTAAAAATGAAATTCATATATAATATATGAAAATGGAAATTATGCGACCTGCTTTTCGTTCTGCATTTCAACGAACTCCGCAAACTCAGCCTTTCCCTTTTCGGTCTGAAAAAACTCAAGCATAGCATAGTAAAAGCTCATAGCAAGAGCGTCAATCTGCTCCTCGGGAATGCTGTGTTCGGTTTTTCTGTTAAGCTCAATAACCATAAAATCACCTCCGTGTATAGAATCAAAAAAGTGGTGTGTAAGCGTGTAAACGGCTATAATACGTCATTCAAGGTGTGTAAATGCCGTGTGTTTGGCGTATATTTACGTAATAAATAGAGTGTAGCTTTTCCGTATTCCTATTTAATCTCAAATTTATTTTTTAACCTTGACTATATTTCTTCTTTGGAGTATAATAGAATAAATCGTGTAACTAAACTGCTCGACATGTCGGAACATAAACTATTAGGTGATATTATGAAAATTACAAAAATATGGTTTGAATTTGATGAATGGGAAAATGGGTTTAATGAGGATGATGATAATTCAGATGTTAATTTTGAATTAGACGATGGTTCAAAATGGTGTGCTGAATTTTTTACCTACAAAAATCTGATTACAATATCCCAAAAAAATCGACATACAGGTGAATGCCTTGCAGGACAGTATTTTCAATCCAATAAAGCTATCTTTATATCAAAAATGAACAAAGATTTGATTGTTTCTGTTCTGAATGAAATAATTCAAAATGAACGTGATTTAACTTCTGTCTTTACAGCGATAAATAACTGATAAATTCCAATTTACAATCAGATAAACGTTACCCAGCCGCTAATATAACGTCATTCGAGGATTAACGTCCCGTCTGTTTTCCGATAGTCTTTCAACAGCTCCTCACAAAACAGCGGTTCGTTTATCTTTTCCTTTTCCCCCAACCACACAGGTAATGCACTCTCGTCTGTATGCGCAAATTCTCTGCTCAAAGCAGCTTCACATACCGTTTCGGAAGGTTCTGCCATAATTTCTCTTCCTTGACTGTGTTTCTGCTTTGGAGTATAATGGAATAAATTAAGCAGTTAAAATACTCATAAACAGAAAATTATTATTGTTTTTCTGAAGAAGAATAAAAAATCAAAAATTACCAACTAAAATCACAAAGAAGGAGAGCTGACATGAAAAAATTGAAGGCAAAACATATTATAATAATCTCATCTGCAATTGGAGCTGTTCTATTTTTAACCATAATGCTGACAGCTGCAAACGCTTTACTGAGTTCGCTGTTCGGTTCTGCGGAAGAAAACGCAAAGAAAAATAATGCTGTCAAAGCTGCTCAAAACGGCGTTGAATGCTATTTTTATGATAAATATGGTGAATATCCGGAAATAACAGATATTAAACCTGTTTGGGAGCATTATGGCTACATTATCCCTAACAAACACTGCTTTTCGGGATATGTTAAACTTAAAGAAAAAAACTGCATGATCTATTATTATTCAAAGACCGACAGCTTTTATGATTCAAAACAGTATGATGAAATATGCAGTGCTATGACAGAAAATTATTTCACCGATGAAACGCTCGGTTCAGACGTTTATGCCGATATTGATATGATTTATTCAAGCTACTGGACATACAGGGATAACGAAGCCGCAAAATGTACGGATGTATATTTTGACGGCAACATAGATAAATTTATCGAAAGTCTGCCCAGTGATTACAACTTGTCTGCCGATATTTTTTTCAGTGGCAATACCGAAACAGGCAGAGCTTACCGGGAACTCATTTCGGATAAGCTTGATGAATTAGCAGCCAAATTTCCCCGTGGAAGCTTTAGCATTAGTATAAAAAATCCTGAAAAGAGCTTTATATATCCGGCAGACCTCATCGAAAGCCATAGCTATACGGACTTGCACGCTGATTACGGTACGCTTATTGCAAAAGGCATTAGAAGAAAAAACAGTTCGAATCAGGTGTTTTACACGGAATGGTGCAGCATTGACGAATTTATTTCAATGGCAGATATCATATCGGAAACACAGTCAGAAAGCTCCGACTTTGTTTTTCGGACGGACAGCAGCTATGACGGAGAGGCTGTTTTTACCAACTCCTCGAAAAGTAACTCATATACATTGGAGGGAGATGCGTACAGATTTCAAAATCGTAACAGCCAACACATATTTATCCGCCTTGACCGCAGGAAATTCAGCATTGATGACGGAAATGTCCCTATCATTTTGAAAAGGGAAAATAATGAAAAAGATCTATATTCATATTTTATCGGAATATGTCCCGCAGGTGAACCTGATCTTCGCCCTATGGGCAACAGTTGGTATCTATATGATGAAGAATATATTTATATCTATGTTTACAGCGATGAAGCGGTAATAATGTTTACAAAACTGCTGCAAAACGAAAAATAATTGAAGTATTGCAGCAATTACTTTCTTATTGTTTTCATACTTTCACCTCCTGTGTCTAACTTTTATTGTTTGTAACTATAACATTATTGTTTAGCTTATGCTATTATACACCTATCTGGTACCTTTGTCAATAGGTTTTCAGAAATTTCTCAAACTTTTTTGTTTAGCTTATTGACTATTATTGTTTTTCGTGTTATAATCTATTTATAAATAGTTTTGGAGGGACTGCTATGACCGTAGGCGAAAGAATCAAGTATGCCCGTAAAATGCGTGGGCTTACACAAAAAGAGTTGGGACTCAGGATAGGCTTCGATGAAAATACAGCCGATGTCCGTGTGGCACAATATGAAAGCGGCACGAGAACGCCCAAGCTGGATATGCTTACAAAAATAGCTGACATTCTGGACGTCAATATTGATTCGCTCCGTGAACCCACCCTTGAAGATACAACATCTTTCCTGCATCTGCTTTTCAACCTCGAAATGGAAGCCGACAAGCGGCACACCAACAACTTTTCTATCGTTTCAGTTCCCGATGACACCTTCAAGGATCAGACGCACCCTGCTATACAGTTTCACAATCATCTGCTTGAGGAGTTCCTTCTGGAGTGGCAGCTTCGCAGGATCGAGCTGCGAAACGGTACTATTACTAAAGAAGAATACGACGAGTGGATGTGGGGTTTCCCTGCCACCTCGGACAACTGCGGCAAGTCCGAGCCTGAGCGAAAGTGGCGCAGATAACGACAGCAGCCCCCGATACCACATTTTTATATGCGGTATTGGGGGCTGCTATTTTTGCTCCCTGTCGGGAGCTATACGCTTTGCTGTCGCAAAGCGGAACAGGCGGCTTTGCCGCCGTTTTAGTCGTGGCTGCGCCACAACTAACGCCATAGTACTTATGACATTGCCGACTGCCCCGCAAAGGTCAGTCAGCACCGCCGCAAGCGGCTATATCATAAGTACCGGCGCTCTCCGAGGGTATTGCCTTTCTGCGAAAGGCGGGCTTTCCCCCTGCACCCCCTATTTATTTCCTACTGTAACGATTCAAAAAATTCAGAGATATTGATTTTGGAAACACTTACTTATCTGTAAATTCAACGGTCACGCTCAGTCCGTCAACTCCGATATTTGCCTCGTTTACCAAACTTGTTATCATTCGGACTGCAGCATCCTCGGCTTTGCTGTCAAGAGTTCCGTTTTTCATAAAATACTCAACAATAAGTTCATATCCCTTTACTTCGGCATTGTGGGCATCAGTTTCGCCTATGCGTGATGAGCCATTATTGAATTCAAGCACTCCCAGCTTAATTGTTTTGTCAGCGAACAAAAGATTTTCGGGAGTTTCAACCTTAAACTCTTTTTCGGGTCGGGGTATTCTAACAGTAACAGCTTTTCTGACTTGATCAACCAAAATCTCGCTCTGTGAGAGATCAACATAATATACGCATTTTCCGTTGATTTCATACCACGACTCATAATCATTGTCTTCCATTTTATTGATAACATATTCCGTATCATAAGCTTCATATACCTGAAGCTTTGAAACCTCCAATATGCTGTCTATATTGATACTCACATCATTAGAAACGTGATATTTTTCTTCCGCATTATTGTATGCGTAAAAATAGAAATCATTATATACCGATTCCTTTGATTCATTAAACGAGTCGGTGTACGATGACAATGCGGCTTCACAGCTGATATTTACGCTGTCGGAAATCAATCTCCAAATCAAGAAGACTAAAATAGCACACAAAGCCGTACTTATTATCAATATTGGGATTTCAGGCACTGCCTTTTTATTCTTTTTATTCTGCTCCATCTGAAATTTCCTCCGCAAATTTCACCGTTACTTCTTTGTCTTCTATACTGATTCCTTCAAATAACGATCTGACTTGTCCGATAGCCGCATTCTCAGCCTGCTCATATATTTCTGTGTCAGTGGATAATTCTTCTTCTATTTTTTGCTTGATCTCATTTTGTGAATTAAGATACGCAATGGCTCCATTCTCACTGCTGCCAACAAAAGAGCTCGTAGAATAATGAGTTAATTCTTCAGCAGGCTCATAGGACACTTCGTCAAGTACGGGATATGGGATCTCTATAACGATCTGATCCCCGTTATCGGATATTGCTGCTTTTTTAAGATCAACCGAAAACGAAGCCTCACATTTCTGCACATACAAAGAATTGGTTTTTCCATTATCCATTTGAAGAATACCGCTTCTTTTAAGGCTGAGGTTCAGTACTTCAAGTTTGCCTATATCGTGAACTTTTCCGATCATTTTGACTGTAGTGTCTTTTGCTTCCAATGCATATTGTTTTCCTTCCTCTTCGCCCTCTTCAAGTCCATTCGCTAAACCATCTAACGAGCCAATACAGCTGCCAATAGCATTGCCGACAAAGCTGCCCTTTTCCGATGCGGCATTTTCTGCATTCATTCTTGCAGGAAGAACAATAATTAACAGAAAAGCAATTAATATGACAGCAATAACAGCCATAATCAGCCAAAGGTAATTAAGTATCTTTTTCTTCATATTATCCCCCTCACCAATTAAACGGATTCAGATTATCCCAAAAGCTTTGTTCTATCGGTTTATCCGATATTTCAATGTTTTCAATGAGCTTATCCCTGTTTTTCAGATAATCGGAATACTTCATTTCCTTTTTATATATATTATCCGATACACCGGAACCTCCGATATAATAACCCTCATTAGGACAGATAGTAACCGTCACCTTAGTTGAACCGGATATTTTATCACCGTCTTTCAGCACATATCCTGTATCAACAACAGTTACAGTCATTTCTGCATTCTCAAAGGCTATACCGGTATGCGTACATATTCCGTCAGATTCTTTTGCTATAATGATTTTTATATCATTATTAAGCTTAGGTATCACAAAGGTCACTCTGTTTCCGTTTGCGATAGGTTCGGAATTCTGATAATCAAACTGCATACATTCGGCAATATAATTTTTCTGAAGATCAATAGTGATCTCGTCATTTTCTTTAAGTCGGGTGATTTTTTTATCCTTTTTATCCTTCCATTCTTCACCGTTGACCTTAACAGAAGAGATTCCCTTTAATGAATCAATTTCACAGCTGATAAATTTGCGCAGTTCGACAGAGAATTTGCATTCGTCTTCATTCAGAACAACGTTTTTAAACTCAACAGTATCGTCAGAGCGATTTATTTCCGCATCAAATCCCGAAGAATTATCTGCATTGTAATAATAAAGTGTCCCATCATACTGTAAAGAGATGTTATGCTTTTTTGAAGCATCAAGATCGGCAGTCAGACTTGTGTATCTTACACCGTCAACAGTCCAGGCACTTGAGATAGGCTGAATATTTCCGTCTGTATCGGACGTATATGTTTCCAGAACTGCACTGCTCATTACATATTCTCCCAAAGGCTCAATAGCCATATGTTCACCTGTGTAATCTTCGGGAATATGTATTACAGATAATATGCCGTCCCAGACATCACTCATTTCACGAAGTATCTGACCGTCTGCATCAATATCCCATACTCGCATTCGTGAAAATTTATATAGGGTACTGTCATTTACTGTATCCGCCTGCACATATATTGTTTCCCCCGGCTGAAAACGAAAACAATTAAGGTCTATCTCATTTGCTTTTGATGAATCTGCATAGAAATGTACCGAAAGCTTATTGTTTTGTGCCGATGACAGCTGTATTTCCGAAGAAATCGAAGCTAATGCAGGAACAGCTTCGTCCATACCGCTGACTATATACCTACCATTTTCATCAAGCTCATTATTATCTAAATGGCTTTGATATGTCTTATAATCTTCAGATTCGGAAATACCGGACTTCTCAAGCCCTTTATTCAGTATCCAATCATTAAAGCTCGAACATCCTGTCATTAAAGTTATCATAATTAATGCAGGAATTATCATACTTTTTTTCATTTATACCATCCTATTTATTTAATTTTTTCTGTACCGCATATTGCGATTATATATTAATCGGTCTAATAATTATAATACCACAAATACACTCCAAAAACAAGTAATTTTTTCTATAAAAATACATCATTTTACTTAATTGGTCGGGTTTTGACACACAAATTTATTGAAAACTTATCAACCCAGCATATCACTACATCAATATGCTGGGTTTATTTCGCTGATTGTCATAAATACTTATCTTTATATTATCTCATAGGCTGACCACCGCACCAAATACTGCTTTGCCCGGATAAAAAACGAAAAAATCCGAACCCTTTTCAGAGTTCGGATTTGAACGATGTGGCTCCCCAAGCAGTTCTTAACACTAACCGATTTTAACAATTTGTTCATCAATCAGCTTAACTGACCGATAAACTTGTACTTTATCCTAACATTCTGTATGTATTCATTTGTTGGCGATACTGTTCTTTCGCCAACCTCGATTTTTTCGATAAGTGTGTTAAGTATTTCCTTGTTGAGTTCTTCGATTTTTGTGAAACGGCTCATCAGTCCGATAAACTTGCTCACATCATCGAAATGCTTTGTGGAGGATTTCAGTTCGGATTCCAGCTTTTCCTTTTTGGCAGTGTAGCTTTCAATCTTGCTGTTGCACTCGGAGGACATCTGCTCAAAAAGCATTGAGCTTTTAATCACTCCGTCATAATAATCATCATAAAGCCGCTTATACTTTTTGGTTTCTCGGTCTATCAGTCGGTCAAGCTCTGCAAGCTCCGTCCTTATCTGCGTTACATCGGGCAGATTATCGGTTATTTTCTGCATCAGCTTTTTTCTGAACGACTCCGAATCCATTTTGCATTCGCAAAGCAAAGCGTTTATGTCTGCGATCACCGCTTCATTAAGGGAATCCAACGGTATATTGTGGGAAGAACACCTTTCAACCGATGATTTTCTATTCCTGCTGTTTGCACATACAAAGAATATGCTCTTTTTCGGCGGTGCGGATATCCACATTGTTCCGCCGCAATCAGCACATACAAGGATACTGCGGTAGATGTTATCTACAAGTTCGGGCTTGCGTTCCCTTCTCCTGCCTTCAAGCCTTTGGTGAGCTGCGTCCCATAGTTCCTGTGTGACTATCGGCTCGTGAGCATTTTCACAAACTATCCATTCGTCCTTGTCGGTAGAAATTACTTTCTTGCTTTTGAAGTTTACCTTTCGTCTTTTGCCGTAAACTATTTTTCCAAGATAGACTTCATTATGAAGAAGATTGTTTATCGAAGTTTTATTCCATCTGTAAGGATTAGGATTACTGTAATCTCCTCTTGAATAGTCCCTGAGTGCAGCCGGGCTTAATATCTGATGTTCAAACAGATAATCGGATATTTTTGTCATACCCATTCCCTTGTATGCCACCATTTCAAATATATCCCTGACTACTTGTGCGTTCTTTTCATCAATTACAAGATGATTTCTGCTTGTTTCCGATTTGACATATCCATACGGAAGCCACGGGTGAAGAAATTCACCGTTCATAGACTTTGCCTTGAATGCCTGTCTGACCTTCTGAGATACCTCGGCAGGATAAATCTCGTTGATAGCACTCTTGATAGTGAGCATATAGTCATAAGTGCTGTTCGCCGTGATTTTGGTGTTATCGGCAATTATTATAAAGGTAATGTTGTTCTCCGGGAAGAACATTTGCGTATAATAATTGACCATTATGGTTTCTCTACCGAATCGGGAGAGGTCTTTCACTATTACGGTATTTACCTTTCCCTTATCAATGTCAGCTATCATTTTCTTAAATGCAGGGCGTTCAAAGTTTGTTCCTGTGTATCCATCGTCAGTATAGAAATTCACTATTTCTATGTAGTTTGCCTTGCAATACTGCTTTGCGATAGTGATCTGCGTTTCGATGGATATGCTTGTTCCGTCATTGACATCGTCATCGGATAACCTACAGTAACACGCTGCTTTTAACATTCTCTGTTCCATAATCAAATTCCTTTCATTATGGTACAGTGAGTGATATTTGTATCTTAATTTTACCACGTTAAAGCGGTAATGTCAATAGGCAAATTCACTCACTGATAAATTTTCTGCATCGGCTTGCCTGTTGATTTCCTTGATAACCTCAGCTATCTTGCCTGCCATATATTCAATATATATTTCCTCAAGCGTTTTTCCATTATCAGAAAACACTCGATTTACAACAATTTTATACTCTTGTGCCTGCATTTATGCTCCTCCTTTGATTCTCAGCGATGTAAATATGTATTTATGATTGTTCAATTATATGAATTCTTATTTCATAATCATCTTCTTGCATAAAATTCGTTGTAGTTTTCAATTTTGGAAATCCAAGCCGAATTAAATAATCATTACATTGCTCTATTGTAATATCAGATGCGAATGATAGATTGATTAGTAGCTTATACACTAACGACTTTTTATCAGATCCAAGCGTTAAGTGAGCAAGACTAAACAAATATTCTGCTTTAGAGTAATTTATTTTCAGACCTATGCAGAGCATCACTAAAACAATATAATCACTTGGTATATGCCCTGATCTATATTTGATAACTGCATTTGGTGATAATCCACTTTTTTTGGCTAATTCATTTACCGATAGCTTTTGTTCTTCCATATATTTTTTTAAAACACTACCAAAATCATCATCTGACTTCATCTCAAAATTAAAAGCTTCCTGAGATAACATCATAACATTCAATTTCATCGTCTTGCTCACCTCCTTGTTGAAAATTTGTCCGTTTTGTGTTGTATCGTGCCGTGTTATTTATTTTATCACATTACTAAAAAAAATGCGACACACTGACAGTGTGTGTACAGAAACGTCGCAATATAGGCGTTTATTAGTATTTTGCAGTCAAAAAATGCCTTAAAACACCCGTTTTTGACACACTGACAGTGTGTCTTGTAGGAACAACAAAATTTTTCGGCAGTTTTTTATACACATTTCACAATTTTTCTCATTCGGTCAAGTTTTTCCGAATATTCCTTAACCAGATGTGAAGGAGAAAGTATTCTTATCCTATCTTCAAGCATAAAAATCCATCCCCAGAAAGTAGGACTATCCTCAACCGGCAGCTTGGCATAATATCTGTCCTCCCCTAACTTTGTGATTTTTGTATCCTCTCCATACTTATCATATATGATATTCATAGCTTTAAAGTCAAACTCAAATTCCGCTGTTATCCTATGTCCGCTGTACATACTGAAAACCGATGAACGATACCTCTGAATACATTCATCCCTATCAAAGGGAATATCACCTATATTCTTTTTATTGATAACAGTGTCCTCCATTCGGTCTATGCGGAAAGTCTTTTCCCTACTGCACCCGGAGTGCGGATCGTATGCTATCAAATAGTAATTATCCATTCCATTTATCATTGTTATCGGACAAACCTCATAAACCTTCTTGCTATGTCGATATACCCGTTTTTTGTTTTCATCAAGGTCAAAATATCTGAAATTCATCCTTTTCCCTCTTGACAGTGCTTCTTGAATGACATTTATGGAGTAATAGGTGTAGCAGTTGTTATGCTTCTGCCTGTTATCTATAACAATGTCCTTCATATATTGAAGCAGCATTTCACTATCCGTAAGTCTGAGGACTTTATTTATAAGCGTCGCTGCTTTATTGGGAGTAATAAACTTAGCAGAAATTATTGAGTCTATCAGCAACCTCGCTTCTGTAGTATCAAAATGCTCCGAAGGGAGATAATACTTATGATATTTTCCAACTTTTCCAGTTATCAAATCGAATCCTGCTTCCTTTATGATTTTTATATCAGCTGTTAATGTGTTCTTGTTGGGACACATTCCTTTTGAAAAAAGAAAATTCATTATTTCCGAATACCCTACCGGACTGTTTTCAGAACTTTCCTCCATTATGTATTTTAAGATTGCCAACAGCTGCAGTCTGCTTTTCATATTTCCTGTCCTCTCACATAAAATTATACAATTTTTTGTTGAATTTTTGCAACAGCTTCAATCCCAAATATTTGGGATTGAAAGCCCTTTTTCAAAGATAAAAATAAAAAAACTGTGTACTCATTATGAATACACAGTTTTATGTAACTGT
>CAMCRP010000068.1 GCA_945877315.1 uncultured Ruminococcus sp.
CCGTCATACTTCTTGGGAACAGCGTTCAGATCAATAATAAGACCGTCAGTAAGCTCGCCGATAGCGACGGAAACGCCGCCTGCACCGAAGTCGTTGCAGCGTTTTATCATCTTTGTTACTTCGGGATTTCTGAACAGTCTTTGCAGCTTTCTTTCTTCGGGAGCATTACCCTTCTGTACCTCTGCTCCGCAATGCTCCAGAGATGCCATTGTGTGGGACTTGGAGGAGCCTGTTGCACCGCCGCAGCCGTCACGTCCTGTGCGTCCGCCCAACAGAATGATAATATCACCGGGCTGGGGAACCTCTCTTACAACATTTTCAGCGGGAGCGGCACCAACAACAGCACCGATTTCAAGACGCTTTGCAACATATCCCGGGTGATATACCTCGGAAACATGACCTGTTGCCAGACCTATCTGATTTCCGTAGGAACTGTAACCGTTAGCCGCACCGACGGTTATCTTTCTCTGAGGCAGCTTGCCCTTTATGGTGTCCTCAACGGGAACAAGGGGATTAGCAGCACCCGTTACACGCATTGCCTGATAAACGTAGGAACGTCCCGAAAGCGGGTCACGGATAGCACCGCCAAGGCAGGTAGCAGCACCGCCGAAGGGTTCGATCTCGGTGGGGTGGTTGTGAGTTTCGTTCTTGAACATCAGCAGCCAGTCCTGAAGCTCGCCGTCAACGTCAACCTTTATCTTAACGGAGCAGGCGTTGATCTCCTCGGACTCGTCCAGGTCTTTCAGAACGCCGTCCTTTTTCAGCTTTTTAGCGGCAAGAGTTGCAATATCCATAAGGGTAACGGGTTTGTCGCTTCTGCCCATTTCATTGCGGATATTGATGTATTCCTCGTAGGTTTTCTGGATGTAATCGGCATTGAAATCTGCGTTGTCGATAATGGTGGAGAAGGTGGTGTGACGGCAGTGGTCGGACCAGTAGGTGTCGATCATTCTTATTTCGGTGATGGTGGGGTCACGTTTCTCGGTATCTCTGAAATATGCCTGACAGAACTTAATGTCATCAAGGTCCATTGCCAGACCGAATTTCTCAACAAATTCAGCCAGCTGACGTTCATCAAGTGTGATGAAATCGGTAAGTGTGGCAACGCTTTCGGGAATATCGTATTTTACGGAAAGAGTGTCAGCCTTTTCAAGAGATGCTTCACGGCTCTCGACGGGGTTAATGATATACGCCTTGATGCGGGCGAAATCCTCGTCGGAAACAGTTCCCTTGATAATATAAATTCTTGCATTTCTGATAACGGAACGCTCGCCCTGAGTTAAGATCTGGATACACTGTGAGCAGGAGTCCGCACGCTGATCAAACTGACCGGGAAGGTATTCAACTGCGAATACACGCTCGTCCTCGGCTGTTTCGGGCAGTTCTGAATAAACCTTGTCAACAGCAGGCTCGGAAAAAACCGTGGGTACTGCAAGGAGGAAATCCTCCTCGGAAAGCTTCTCTGCATCGTACCTGTTCAGAATACGAACGCTCTCGACACCCTCAACTCTGAGGGCTGTTTTCAGGTCGTTCAGACAGGACTTTGCTTCAACAGCAAACTCGGGCTTTTTTTCCACATAAATACGAAATACTTGCATATAATTTCGCTCCTTAAATATTTTCTATGACCCTGCCGATGGCATGATCATTTTCTATCCCTTCTATTTTAACATATAAAATCTGTTTTCGCAAACTTTTTGATGAATTTTCTCTAAAAATTTTTACTAAAGTCTGATTTGGGGTGTGCCCCTGATGAAAATTAACAAATTTTTCTTTTTCAAATAATACGGGGTAAATATTTCCAACTTGTTTTTCCAGAAATTTTATTTTAGATTGACTAATTACTTTTGACATTTCGGCTGCCCGACGGTTTTTTATTTCCTCGGGAATCTGATTTGGCATATCGGCAGCCTTTGTACCGCTTCTTTGGGAGTAGGGGAAGATGTGTCCGTCCGCAAATCCGACCTTTCGTACAAATTCCAGCGATTCTGTGAAATCCTCTTCGGTTTCCCCCGGAAATCCCGTCATAATATCGGTTGTCAGTGAACAGTCGGGGAAGGCGGCACGCAGCTTTTCTGCAAGCTCAAAATAATCTGCTGAGGTGTAGTGCCTGTTCATGGTTTTAAGCGTCCTGTCACAGCCACTTTGAAGGGAGATATGAAACTGCGGACAAAATTTCGGAATTGCGGAAAACCGTTTGATATCATCATCGGTAATTAGTTCGGGTTCAAGAGAACCAAGGCGGACACGCTCAATTCCGTCAATGTCGGCGACAAGCTCGACAGCATCTGCAAGCCGAATACCCATCTCAGCACCGTAAAAGGAAAGGTTTATCCCCACAAGAACTATCTCCTTATACCCCGATGCTGCAAGGGCTTTAACTTCCGAACGCAGCAAATCAAGGGGTTTTGAGCGAATATGTCCCCGTGAATAGGGGATAATACAGTAAGTGCAGTATCTGTCACAGCCGTCCTGTATCTTCACAAAGGCTCGGGTATGACCGTGAAATTCAGTGTTTGCGGCTTCTTCAAAGGTATCTCCGACCTTGTAGGGGATAACGGAAACTGTTTTTGAACGGCTTGCGAGATATTCTTCTATAAGCAAGGGTATCCTGCTCCTATCTTTAGTCCCGCAGATAATGTCCGCCTCGGACAGCTCTGCCGCCTTTTCGGGAAATGCCTGTGGGAAACAGCCTGTCAGCAGGATAATGCTTTGGGGATATTCACGCCTGAGCCGACGCATAAGCTTCAGCCACTTCTTATCTCCCGAATGGGTGACGGTACAGCTATTTATGACGAACAGCTCCGCTTCATTTTCCGACGAACAGGGGGTGTGTCCGGCAGCGGTAAGTAACTGCCGAATGCTTTCGGTTTCATATTGATTGACCTTGCAGCCAAAGGTAAAAAAGTAAATGTTCATAAAATTATTATCCTTTAATTGTGCAATCTGCCAACTGACGGGATTTTACCCTCCCGTCCGCTTATTACATTATACAATAAAAAAATTTTTTTTGCAATATCTATTGACTTAATCGGATTTAATTGGTATTATATATATGTACCGAAAGGTAAATATGACGTTTTTTAACGCAGGAGGTATGTTTTATGCAAAAGACAACTGTTATGCTGGGTACTATCAATGATGTAAAGAACTTCGTTTCCATCGTTTCGCAGTGCGATTATGATGTTGACCTGATCTCCGGCAGATATGCCGTTGACGCTAAGTCCATCATGGGTATTTTCAGCCTTGACCTTTCCAAGCCTATTGCGCTGGAGGCTCACACTGATGACGCTTCTGCGTTCTTTGCTAAGATCAAGCCTTTCATCGTTGATTGATCAACCGGAAAATTAAATTTCGCCGCTCCTTCGGGTAAGTTTGTTTGCGTATCTCGCAAATGCCCAACCCGTAAGGGGCGGTTTTTCCTTGTATTTTTGAGGTGTTGTCTGCATAAGATAATGTAAATAAAATACGGGGAGTGTCCGTCTTGAAATTGAGATTTGCTGCAGTTGTTTCGGCGGCTGTGATGTTCATAAATGTTTTTTCGTTAAATGTTTCTGCCGAAAAAACGGAGGGCACATTTGCCCTTGCCGAAGCCGAAACGGGTACAATTATCCTTGAAAGCGGCGCAGACACGGTTCTGCCCTGCGGTTCGCTTACAAAGCTCATGACTGCCCTGCTTGCTGTCGAGGCTGTGGAGGACGGAAAGGCATCTCTTGACGGCGAAATGACCGCTTCTGCGCAAGCCAATTCCCTTAAAGGTGCGGAGATCTGGCTGGTGGAGGGGGAGAAAATGTCCCTTTACGACCTGCTGAAAGGTGCAATTCCGGGAAATGCCAATGATGCAGCTTGCACCATTGCGGAAAATCTGGGCGGCACCGAGGAAAAATTTACCGAAATGATGAATAAAAGGGCAGCGGAGCTTGGCATGAAGGGCACAAGCTTTGTCGATTCCACGGGGCTGGGAGATTCGGTTTCTGCGGCGGGGGATATGGCAAGGCTTTCCTGTGAGCTTCTTCGGCATGAAACAGTGAAGCCAATATTTTCCATATACCTTGATTACGTCAGGGACGGCGAAACGCAGATTGTGAACACCAACCGCCTTGTCCGCACATATGAGGGCTGCACGGGGCTGAAATATTCCTTTTCCGAGGAATCGGGGTACTGTGCCGCCGTGTCCGCCGAAAGGGACGGTAAGGCGTTTGTGGCTGCTTTGCTGGGCTATCCCGATAAAGATAAGCTGTTTGCAAAGGCAAGAGAGCTTCTGGACTACGGCTTTTCCGCATATTCCTGTGTGACACCCGATGCGCCCGAGGATTTTCCGGACTATATCAGAGTTAAGGACGGTGTTTCCGACAAGGTCAGGGCAGCGTATGATAAAAATATACGGATAGTCGTTCCAAATGCAAAAATTCGCCAACTGGAGGGCTATGCGGCATATCCCGAATACGTTTATGCACCTGTCAAAGCGGGGGATAAGCTGGGGGAATTGTTCTATTATCTTGACGGAAATTTGGTCTATCGGGGCGAAATTCGTGCGAAAAGCAATGTCAAGGCAAAATCTCAGGGGTTTTCGTTGTCAAGATTACTAAAGTATCTATTTGAATTTTAGATAAAATCTACAAAAATTGCTGTTTTGAATTAATGTTTACAAAAAATCTTGCAAAATTCACGGTTTTATAGTAAAATTAAAGTAAGGAAGTTTTTATTGGAGGAATAAAAAATGTCTTTAAAGCTAAACACAAAATATCTTGAGAAGTTTATCGCTCCTCACGAAATGGAGGCTGCCAAGGCTCAGGCTATGCTTGCTGCCAACACTCTTGAAAGCAGAAGCGGTCAGGGAAATGATTTTCTCGGCTGGCTAACTCTCCCTACCGATTACGATAAGGAAGAATTTGCAAGAATAAAGGCTGCTGCAGAGAAGATCAAGAAGAATTCCGATGTGCTCATAGTTATAGGAATCGGCGGTTCCTATCTCGGCGCAAGAGCGGCTATTGAGTTTCTGAAATCACCTCTTTACAATAATCTGAAGAAGGACACACCGGATATTTACTACGTGGGCAACAGCATCAGCTCCACACATCTCAGCGAAGTGCTTTCTCTATGTGAGGGGAAGGATATTTCCGTAAATGTCATCTCCAAGTCGGGTACTACTACCGAACCCGCACTTGCTTTCCGTATCTTCAAGAAGCTGCTTGAGGACAAGTACGGCAAGGAGGGTGCAAAGGAGAGAATTTTTGCAACCACAGATGCTAAGAGAGGTACTCTCAAGGAGCTTTCCGATACAGAGGGCTACGAAACCTTCGTTATTCCCGATGATGTAGGAGGACGTTTCTCCGTTCTTACACCTGTTGGTCTGCTTCCTATCGCTGTTGCAGGCTGCGACATCGACGCTCTTATGGCAGGCGCAAGACAGGCTCAGAACGATTATACAGCCGAGTTCGACGCAAATGACTGCTACAAGTACGCTGCTATCAGAAATATTCTTTACAGTAAAGGCAAAAGCGTTGAAATGCTCGTTTCCTATGAGCCTTCCTTCGCTATGATGAACGAGTGGTTCAAGCAGCTCTTCGGTGAGAGTGAGGGCAAGGATAACAAGGGTATTTTCCCCGCTTCCGTTATCTTCTCCACGGATCTCCACTCTATGGGACAGTTCATTCAGGACGGTTCAAGAGTAATGTTTGAAACAGTTGTTGACATCAAGAAGCCCAAGACTGATCTCTTCCTGGAGAACGATGCCGAGAATCTTGACGGACTTAACTTCCTGACCAATCAGAATATGTCCGTTGTAAACAGAAAGGCATTCGAGGGTACAGTTCTCGCTCATACCGAGGGCGGAGTTCCCAACATCATTCTGGAGCTTGAGGACACCACAGAAAAGAGCCTCGGCTACCTCATCTACTTCTTTGAAAAGGCTTGCGCAGTCAGCGGTTATATGCTGGGTGTTAATCCCTTCAATCAGCCAGGCGTTGAAAGCTACAAGAAGAATATGTTTGCTCTTCTCGGCAAGCCCGGCTATGAGGACCAGAAGGCTGCTCTTGAAGCTAAGCTCAACTAATTCGGTATTTGTGCGCTATGCGCATTTTATACAGCCGCCCGACTTTTTGACGGCGGCAGGGGATACCCCATAAAAACAGAAGCCTCACGGCGGAAATGGAGTGTTTTATATGTTAAAACTTATCACAGGTAAAAAGGGTACAGGCAAAACTAAGATACTGATGGATATGATTAATAAAGCCGTTAAGAATACAAGCGGTAACGTTGTTTGTATCGAAAAGGGCGCAAAGCTTACATATGACATTGACCACAGCGTAAGACTGGTTGACAGTGAGCATTACGGCGTTGACAGCTACGACAAGTTCTATGGCTTTGTTGCAGGTATGCTGGCAGGCAACTACGATATTAAGGAAGTTTTCGTTGATTCTATTCTTAAGATCGGCGGTCAGGACTTTGATGCTCTGGCTGATATGCTGGTTAAGCTGGACAATCTTTCCGGCAGCGAGGTTGAGCTGGTATTCACAGTTTCTGCTGATTCTGCCGATCTTCCCGACTATATTAAAAAATATATTGTCTAAAACCTCTTGACAAGGACACATTTTTGTGATAGAATGTAATTTGTGATATTTTAGGGGAGAATTATGGTTCTGAATTTAAAACAGATTTATGAGATTGTTGGTGAAAAGCTTGACGCTGATTATCAGATCTCGCCCGAGAGCCTTGATTATGTTAAAGGCTATGCGTTTTCAGCCCCTATATCTGTTTCGGCAGAGGTCGTCAACCGTGCAGGGATAGTTACACTCACCTATTCCGTAAAGGTGCTTCTCAAAGCCGAGTGCGACAGATGTCTGAGCGAGTTTGAAAGGGAATATGCTTTCAGCTTCGAGCATATACTTGTCCGTTCTCTCAATTCTGAGGATAATGACGAGTATGTTGTTACCGAGGACGATAAGCTGGAGCTGGACGAGCTTGCGGTTTCTGACATTATCCTGTCGCTGCCGTCAAAGATGCTCTGCAAGGAGGACTGCAAGGGACTTTGCTGTCACTGCGGAACAAATTTGAACGATCATGAATGTAACTGTAATGGTTAATTAAAGATAAGGAGGTGCTGAATAATGGCAGTACCAAAGAGAAAAGTCTCTAAGGCAAGACGTGACAAAAGACGTTCCGCTGTATGGAAGCTGGATGCTCCTGCATTTTCCAGATGCTCAAACTGCGGAGGGCTGACCGCTCCTCATAAGGTTTGCAAGAACTGCGGATTCTATAAGGGCGTTGAGGTAATCAAGAAGAAGGAAGCATAATTTCTCGCTTCCTCAAAGCTGAGAGGAGGAGCAATCCTCCTCTTTTTTTTGGAGGTTTTATGTCGGTAGAGGTAACAGGCGTTGTCAAAAATTCTGCGGCTTACTGCGCAGGTGTCAGAAAAGGCGATATGCTGGTTTCGGTGAACGGTCACGGTATTCGGGACGTTCTCGACTATATGTTTTATTCGGCTGAACAGGAAGTTGTACTTGTTTTAAAGCGGGGAGATAAGCATATTGTACTGAAAATCGTCAAGAGCGAATATGACGATCTCGGAATGGAGTTTCAGTCCTTTCTGATGGATAATAAGCAAAGCTGCACAAACAAGTGCGTGTTCTGCTTTATCGACCAGATGCCACCGGGAATGAGGGAAACTCTCTATTTCAAGGACGATGATGCAAGATTGTCCTTTTTACAGGGAAATTATGTTACGCTGACAAATATGAAGGACGAGGATATTGACAGAATTATCGATATGCACCTGAATGTCAACATTTCCGTGCATACTACCAATCCCGAGCTTCGCTGTAAAATGATGAATAACCGTTTTGCGGGGGAGAAGCTGAAATATCTCAAACGGCTGGCTGATGCTGACATCGGTATGAACTGTCAGATAGTGCTTTGCCCCGATTTGAACGACGGTGACGAGCTGAAAAGGACGCTTGATGATCTGGGTGCGCTGGCACCTGCTGTAAATAGCGTGGCGGTGGTTCCCGTGGGCCTTACGAAATTTCGTGAGGGACTCTATCCGCTGAAACTGTTTGACAAGGACGGTGCAGCTGAAACTATAAGAGTTATTGAGGAATATCAGCAGAGATTTCTGAAAGACTACGGAACAAGGCTGGTTTTTCCCGCCGATGAATTTTATTTGACGGCTGGGCTGCCTATTCCCGATAACGATTATTATGAGGATTATCCTCAGTACGAAAACGGTGTTGGTATGCTGCGTTCGCTGGAGGACGAGTTTTCACGCCGTATGAAGGAGATCGACAAAATGCCCCATAAGCTTCGGAATGTGTCCATAGCGACAGGTGCGGCGGCTTATGAGTTTATGTGTGAGTTGGCGAGGTCTGCGGAGGAAAAATATCCAGGACTAAGCTGCTCTGTTTACAAAATAATCAACAATTTCTTCGGAGATACTATTACCGTAACAGGTCTGCTGACGGGACAGGATATTACCGAACAGTTGTTAGGTAAAAAGCTGGGAGGAACACTTTTGCTTTCCGAATCCATGGTCATGCGGGGAAGTGATATTTTCCTTGACGATACCACCGTACCGCAGCTTGAAAAGAAACTGAATGTGAAAATTAAGCTTACTCCTCAAGACGGAGCAAAGCTTTTCGATAATATAGTCGGAATATAAGGATATTTCGTTTAAAATGATTGGAGATGATTTCTATGGCATTGCCCGTTGTTGCTGTTGTGGGACGCCCTAATGTGGGAAAATCTACCTTATTCAACAAGCTTGTGGGACAGCGTATCTCAATTGTTGAGGACACCCCGGGCGTTACCCGTGACCGAATTTATTCAAAATGCGAGTGGCGTAACCGTGAATTTATGCTTGTGGATACGGGAGGTATCGAGCCTAATTCCGAGGACGTTATTCTGAAACAAATGCGCCGTCAGGCTCTGCTTGCTATTGAAAAGGCGGACGTTATCGTTTTTCTGACTGACCTTAAAAGCGGTGTTACTGCCAGCGACTATGACGTTGCGGCAATGCTGCAGAAAAGCGGAAAGCCCGTTGTTCTTTGTGTAAATAAGTGCGACAGCATCGGTGAACCGCCTCCCGAATTTTACGAGTTCTATAATCTGGGACTTGGGGATCCTGTTGCGGTTTCGGCTGCCCACGGTCACGGTTCGGGAGATATGCTTGATGAGGTTTTCAAGTATTTCCCCGAGGAGGAAGAGGAAGAATATTCCGAGGAATATATCAAGGTCGCCGTTATCGGTAAGCCGAATGTGGGAAAATCTTCGCTTATCAATAGAATTTCGGGTGAGGAGCGTGCTATCGTATCCGACATTGCGGGAACTACCCGTGACGCTACCGATACCGTTATCGAAAATGAGGACGGAAAGTATGTGTTTATCGACACGGCGGGTATCAGAAAGAAATCAAAAATTCTCGAAAAAATCGAGCATTACAGCGTGCTGAGAGCATATATGGCTGTTGACCGCTCGGACGTTTGCGTTATCGTTATTGATGCCGAGGTGGGATTTACAGAGCAGGATTCAAAGGTGGCAGGCTATGCTCACGAGCAGGGCAAAGGCTGTATCGTTGCCGTAAATAAGTGGGACGCTATTGAGAAGGATTCCAACACAATGGACGAGTTCACAAAGAAGCTTAAAGAGGATTTCAGCTTTATGTCCTATGTGCCCTTTGTGTTTATTTCCGCAAAAACAGGTCTTAGAATTGACAAGCTGTTTAAGATGATAAATGAGGTCAATGCTCAGAATTCCATGCGTATCTCCACGGGAACGCTCAACGATGTGCTGGCTTACGCAACGACCAGAGTTCAGCCGCCTTCCGACAAGGGACGCAGACTGAAAATTTACTATATGACTCAGCCTTCCACAAAACCGCCTACGTTTGTTATTTTCGTAAACCGTGCGGAACTTTTCCATTTCTCCTATCAGCGGTATATCGAAAATCAGATAAGACAAACCTTCGGGCTGGAGGGTACACCCGTAAGATTTGTCATCAGAGAACGTGACAGAAATGATGATTAAAATACTAAGCACTCATTGATTTACGGCGTTTTTTCTCCATAATTCTGTTTGCGCTTATTATACTGAAAGGCTTGATTTTATGGTAGTTAAGTTTATAATTTCAACTTTGATAACGCTGGTTATCTCCTATCTGCTGGGCAGCTGCAATTCTTCCATAATCGTTGTCAGATTGCTGAAGCATCAGGACATCAGGGACTACGGCAGCAAAAACGCAGGTCTTACCAACACTTTGCGAGTATACGGTAAATTTCCTGCGCTGCTGACACTTATCGGCGATCTCGGAAAGGGAATTATTGCCGTATTGCTGAGTATTCTTGCATTCAATATGATAATGGGCGAGGGCGCTTTTGACAAGCTTGTAGTTGGATATATTTCGGGATTTGCGGCTATTCTCGGACATATTTTCCCCATATACTACGGTTTCAAGGGTGGTAAGGGAGTGCTGGTTTCTTCTTCCATACTTATTGTGGTTGACCCGCTGACCTTCTGCATTGTAATACCGTTCTTTGCGCTGGTGCTGTTTATTACGAGATATGTTTCGGTGTCCTCTATAAGTGCGGCTATCGCATATCCAATAATAACATTTTGTACACATTATTTCATCAAGGGACTGCCGCTGAATACTTGTCTTTTACATACAGGACTCGTTGCGCTTACAGCTGTTTTACTGATATATATGCACCGTTCCAATATAGAGCGTTTGAAAAATGGTACGGAAAATAAATTCGGACAAAAAAAGAAGGAAAATTAATCGGGGAGGATATGCAAATGGCAAAAATTACTGTTCTTGGCTCGGGTGGCTTCGGGCTTGCGTTGGCGGTTATGCTTGACAAATACGGAAATGATGTTACGGTTTGGTCAGCATTTCGTCAGGAGTTGGACGACATTATCCGTGACGGCGAAAACAAGGCAAAGCTGCCGGGCGTTAAGGTAAGCAGTTCCATAAAGCTTACGGACGACATCAGCTGCATTTCGGGAAGTGAAATGGTTATTTTTGGCATTCCCACGAGCGCTGTAAGGAAGGTCGCTAAGCTTGCTTCACCCTATGTTACGGCGGATATGGCTGTTGTCAACACGGGAAAGGGTCTTGAGGACGGCACATTCAAGCGAATGAGCGAGGTTATCAATGAGGAAATACCTCAGTCGAAAACGGTAGTGCTGAGCGGACCGTCACACGCCGAGGAGGTCGCTGTCGGTATGCCGACTACGGTAGCGGCGGCGTCTGAGGACAGCGAAAAGGCAAGCTATGTTCAGTCTGTAATGTCAAATGAAACATTCAGAGTGTATCTCAATGATGATGTTGTGGGCTGCGAGCTGGGCGGCGCACTGAAAAATGTTATTGCTCTCTGTGCGGGAATAATCGACGGTCTGGGCTGCGGAGATAATACCAAGGCAGCACTTATGACAAGAGGAATTTCCGAGATAGCATCTCTCGGAACGGCTTTGGGTGCGAAAACCGAAACCTTTGCGGGGCTTACGGGCATAGGCGACCTTATTGTTACCTGTACCAGTATGCACAGCCGCAACAGACGTGCGGGTATCCTTATCGGACAGGGCGTTTCTCCCGAAGAAGCAGTCAAGCAGGTTGGAACGGTGGAGGGTTACACCTGTACCAAGGTAGCTTACGAGCTGTCACGCAAGGCAGGGGTGAATATGCCCATTACCGAGCAGTGCTATTCGGTGCTGTTCAGCGGCGATTCCGTAAAGGAATCTATCAAGAGGTTGATGGGACGTCCCAAGAAGCATGAAACTGAGCGTACTGCGCTTGTTAAGTGATCAGTTTGGCGTAAAATGAGTATAACCTGAGAAGATTTTTGTTTTCTTCTCAGGTTATTTTTATAATATTACAATTTGCTAGCGAGTTAAATTGGAAGTTATTATCCTAAAATATAATCTTCATTTTGTACCATTACAAGATATTCGTCAGTAATGTATTTTTTTGATTTGAATTTTTGTCCTTCATAAAGTGTATTCAAAACGAAATGTTCAACCTCCGTATATGGAGCAATTTTCTTAACAATACGAACTAATTTATTATATATTTTTGTGATTTCTTCAGACCGATAGATATATTCGCCATATTTATTATATAATCCGGTTTCTAAATATAACCTGTTTTTATAAATAATATGATTTTGTGGAATAGAGAAGCCTGCCTGTATAGAATTCAGACGTGCATTGTCAGAACCTTGAATGTATTCGTTTGTGTTAGGCAAATAGAAAATATAACTATTGCATTTTTCATTTATAATCTTTATGTCAGTTCCGCTTGACAGCTGCCATTCTCCATTATTAAAAGAATTACGATAAATTACGCATCCATTATCCAAAGCAGCTTGCGCAACTAATAAAAACTCTTTATATCCAATATAGTAATTTATTTGTTTTCCCATGCTGTTTATTACTCCTACTTACGATATATACTGTACTCTGCAGCCGTCGTTAATCAATATTTAATTTAAAACTGTCTATTTCATTATATTATAGTATTTACTCAAAGTCAACGGCAACGAAAACCGCCCCGCAAATCTTCCAAAATGCGGGGCGATCATAAAATATTCAGTAGGAAAAATTACAGCTTAATGATAACCTTGCCGCCTGTGGTGGGATTTACTTCAACGGTATTCTTGCCGAATACTGTTACCTTGAAGGGCTTGTCGGTAGCTGTATAAGTTACCTCAACGGTGTCGCCGCTGCGGGAAGCAGTCAGGTCGAATACCTTGTTTGCTTCTGTGTCATAGATAGAAGCGGAAGCGGACTTGCCGTCCTCCAGACCGTAGATAACGAACTCGGTGTTTGTGAGATAGTCATATTCAAAGTTCTTCTCGAATGCACCGTATGCGATAATGCTGTTGGGCTTTGCAAGGCAGGGGAGAGAGAAGTAATCGTACTTTTCGTTGTAGTACTTGCCGCCCTCGTAAACCTTGCCGCTGATAATGTCTGTCCACTGACCTGCAGGGAGATAATATTCAGCTGTGCCTTCCTCGTTGAAGATAGGAGCAACAAGCAGGTTGTCACCCAGCATATACTGTCTGTCAAGGAACAGGCAAGCGGGGTCGTCAGCGTAGTCGATAACCATTGCTCTCATCATAGGAACGCCGACCTCGTGAGTCTTGATAGCCTGTGACCAGATGTAAGGCATCAGGCGGCCTTTGAGCTTAGTGAAGAAGCGGAGAACGTCAACGCACTCGGTTGAACCGTCCTTATCGAAGAGCCAGGGCACTCTGTAAGAGGAGTTGCCGTGGAGTCTGGAATGTGTGGACAGCAGACCGAAAGCAGCCCATCTTTTGTAGATATCGGCAGTTGCAGTTGCTTCAAAGCCTGACATATCGTGGCTGAAGAAGCCGAAGCCCGACAGACAAAGGGAAAGTCCGCCTCTGAGAGTTTCAGCCATAGAGGTGTACTCTGCGGAGCAGTCGCCGCCCCAGTGAACGGGGAACTTCTGACCGCCTACTGTTGCACTTCTAGCAAACAGGCAAGCCTTGTTCTCGCCGTAATATTCCTTGAGAACGTTGAATACGGTCTTGTTGTAGAGATATGTATAGTAGTTGTGCATTGCTATAGGATCGGAGCCATCGAAATATTTAACGTTTGTTGGGATTCTCTCGCCGAAGTCGGTCTTGAAGCAGTCAACGCCCATTTCGCAAAGTGCACGGAGCTTAGAAGCGTACCACTCGCATGCAGCGGGGTTGGTGAAGTCAACGATAGCCATGCCGGGCTGCCACATATCAGCCTGGAACACGCTGCCGTCGGGGTTCTTGATGAAATAGCCGTTTGCCTTGCCCTCGTCAAACAGCTTGGAGCGCTGTGCGATGTAGGGGTTGATCCAAACGCAGATCTCCAGACCCTTTGCTTTAAGACGCTTGAGCATTGCGGGAGGATCGGGGAACTGACGTGTGTCCCACTCAAAGTTACACCACTCATATTCCTTCATCCAGAAGCAGTCAAAGTGGAATACCTGGAGGGGAATATCTCTCTCAGCCATACCGTCAATAAAGGAAGTAACAGTTTCCTCGTCATACTTGGTGGTGAAGGAAGTTGTCAGCCACAGACCGAAGGTGTATGCGGGAGGAAGTGCGGGCTTGCCTGTAAGTGTTGTGTAGTTGGAAAGAACCTCTGTGATATTTTCACCGCCAATGATGAAATATTCAAGGTGTTCGCCGGGAACGGTGAAGGAAGCCTTGGAAACAGTATCGGAAGCGATCTCAAAGGAAACCTTATCGGAGGAGTTTACGAGAATACCATAGCCTCTGGAGGATACATAGAAGGGGATAGACTTATAGCTCTGGTCGCAGCAGGTACCGCCGTCAGAGTTCCACACCTCAACGTTCTGACCGTTCTTAACGTATGTGGTGAACTTCTCTCCGAAGCCGTAGATACTCTCGCCAACAGTGAGTGTGAGCTGCTCTCTCTGATAAGAAGTGCTCTCTTC
>CAMCRP010000069.1 GCA_945877315.1 uncultured Ruminococcus sp.
TGAAAACACGGCAGAGGGATATTCTCCGCAGTACCACAAAGGAAACTTACAATTATAGTGCATATACCGATGAAGAAAAAGAGCCGGCATTTTGGGTAAATGGTATTGGGATAAGACGAGTGCTGCCGCTGTCGATCCCCAATGCGTTTATGGACGCAGCTGATACGGGAATAACCGTAATGGTAAATCAATCGCCGTTTTCATATGGCTGTAAAAGTGAGGATAAGGTTATTCTTCCCGTAGAGAGCGAGGTGTCCGAATAATGCTTGGTGATGATGCAAGTATGGCATTTTTGGAACTTATCAAGAAGATACTTGATATATTGAAATCTGTTAGTGAAGGGAACAGGGGAGCGGTAAAGAATAAAGTGCCTAAAACCCCTAAGATAAAAACAGGTAAGCTGTCTAAAAAGGATTTTAAAAAGCTGCGTGACAGCGGTATGAATTTCGGTTATGTCACTATTCCGAAGGAAAAGTTGGCACTGCTTGAAAAGGACGTAAAAAAGCTGGGAGGTTCGTTTTTTGCGACAAAGGTGGAGGACGGAAATAATGCTGTTGTTGCTGTTCCGCAGCAGTATATGGAACTTGTAAGCACGGCGATGCGACATATTGTTGCAGATGAAATGGCTAAGAATCCCGAAAAGCTGAAGCTTAAGGACGGAGAAGAAAAGGTCAGCGAGGAAGATATGAAGCTGACAGCAAATATCCTCCGCAGTCACGATATTCCTGTATATTCTTTTAAATCAGCGGACGGGAAATATATGAATGTTGTCCCCGATGAGTTTAACGGTCAGTATGAAGCGGCGATGAAGGAAGTCAGGGAGATCTCCGAACGTATAAAAAACATAGAGATAACTCGGTATGATCAGACTTCGTCTTTGGATATGCTTGATGAATTTGCTTGTGAAGTGTCACCCGAAGCTGCAAAAGCACTCAACGCCGCTGCTAAATACAAAAACCTTGATGTGCAATTTGCAGATTACAAAGATAAGATAATCACATTGTATCCTGCTTCCATTGCAAAAGAAGTGGAGAAATTACAGCAGGAATTTTCGGGCTGTGTTGAGGAAAGTGAAAAGTACCTTATTGATGTTAAGGATAACACGGTAACAATGGATGTCGGTAAGCTGCTTGTGGGTGAGGACGAGTCCGCATACTTTGTCAGAGTTCCGAATACGGCGGGACGGGATTTTCTTCGGCTGAATAAATCCGAAGTCGAGCTTATCAACGGGAACAAGACCATATCTATGAAGCTGGATATGCAGAGAGAATACAAGATATATGACAGCGTCGGGAATCTCAAATCAGAGAGAACAGGCGCACAGCTTTCTCGTTCGTACAATACCAAAAGTCAGTTTGCCAAAAAGAATACTGAGGTCGTAAAGTACGGCGTAGGTATGGAACGTGTAGAACTGTATAACAAGGACCGGGACAAGCTGATCAGCCTGGGAATTGATGATGCCGAAAAGATGCGTTCTCAACTGATGGAACAGGGTATATCTGCAGGGGCAGCTGACTTGCTTTTAAAGGATATAGCTGAAAAACTTCCCGAAAGCTATAAGAAGATATTCAACTACTCTGAGGAGAAAACGGAAATCGTCTATGCAGATATTCCGAATATAGGGGACATTCTTGCACAGACGCAGCTTTCTCAGCAGCTTGTTGGAAAAGCTGAATGCTTTGGAATGATACCTTATACAAATGGTAGTAAATGCTGCGTATTTGACAAATCGGAAAATAGATTTACTATTATGCCCGTACTTCCGAAAGAAGATGTTGCAGCAAGACTTACGGAAATGGGGTACAGTGAGATGTGTGCAAGGGAGATCGCAGAACGAGTTGTGGACAGCTACCGAAGAACCGATTTGTTCAGAGAAGTGAATGAATTTGATGAAGAAAAGTTTGTCGAAACAAAGCACTTCGACAGCAACAATCCCGAAATTTCCAATATGATGTATCGTCAATCGGAATACGGTATGCTCATAGTACAGGAATCCGGCGAGCATTATAAGTATATGGACATTGATAAGGGTACGCCGATGGCTGACGTGGAAAAGGCGTTGCTTAAAAACTTTGATATTAACGACGAGCTTTCCGCTGCCGTGATTATGAAGCAGCTGGCAAAGGACGGTATCATTGAACTTCCTGCCGTTCAGAAGGTTGAGGATATTTCCATCGGACGCATATCATCAAATTTTGTGGAGGTAACATTCGGAGGTCAGTCCGCCGTAATGCCAAGGGATAAAATTGAAAGCAGCAAGCTGGAGGAAATAGGTATTGATAAAAAGACCGCTTCGGCAGTAATACGGGCATTTGAAAGTGCGGAAAAGAAGGCAGCAAATCCCGCCGGTCAGACCTTGCAGCAGCTTAAATGCTTTGCTGCTGAAGCAGTTAGGATCGGCAATAGTGTTAAGGACAAGGTTGCTGAAAAGGTCAAGCTCAAGGCAACAGGAAAGGAAAGATAGGTGCGAGTATGGCAAGCAATATGGGAGAGCCAAAGAAAAAATCAGATACCGAGCTTTTGATTTTTATTTGTGCTGTTGTTATCGTTGTTATCATCTGTACCTGGGTAGGCTATGTTCTTGAAATGACCGCATCTCCGAAAAAGGGCATTCAATGGCTAAAAGCAGTGGGCAGTCTGAGTGAGTATGCTAATCCGATTTCTTTCATAAAAGCGTTCGGTACCGTTTTCACAGGAAACGGCATTACCCAAAAAGGAATGCTTGTAGGATTTATGGGTGGTATGCTGCTAATTCTGTACAAGTTCTCCACAGGCGGTAAGCGTTATCATCGCAGAGGTGTTGAACACGGTTCTGCCAGATGGGGGAATAAGCAGGAAAAGGATATTATCGCAGATACTAACGATTTTTACAATAACGTTATAGCAGCTTCCGATGTTTTTCTGGTGCTTGACCGCAAAAAGCGTGAGCAGAATGAAGCGGCAAAGAGTAAGCAGAAATCAAAGGATAAAGTTAAGCAGTCGAAATCATCTGTAAAAATAGAAGAAACCCTTCCAGACATATCCGCAGAGGCAGAGAACATTGAAGAAGATTTGATTGAAGAACAAGAGCCGCCTGAAAATGAAAAGATGACCTTGAAAAAGGTTGCGGATATGAGAAAAGCAGCGGCGAAAATAAAGCCCATGCTTAACCTCAATATGATAATTCTCGGCGGTTCGGGTACGGGTAAGTCACGGTTTTATGTCAAGCCAAACCTTATGCAGTGCAATACTTCGTTTGTCGTAACAGATCCGTCGGGCGAGCTGGTGCAATCCTGCGGAATGATGCTTATTCGGAGAGGATACAAGATAAAGGTGTTTAATATCAACGATATGCGGCACTCATCTAACTACAATCCCTTTCATTATCTGCGTGACAGCAGCGGCGAGATCAACAGCAATAATGTAATCAAGATGATAAATGTGTTTATGACAAACACGAAAGTAGAGGGTACGTCCGGTGGAGATCAATTCTGGGACGATGCGACGAGATTACTTTTATCGGCGTTATGTTTTCTGTTGGTAGAAACGGGAACAGAGGAAGAACAAAACTTTGCGAATGTTTTGGATCTTATTCACAAAGCAAAAGTAATTGAAGGCAAAGAAGAAGAGAAATCGGAGCTGGATTATATATTCGACCAGCGTAAGGAGAACGAACCTAAAGCACTTTCGGTACAGTATTATGAAGAATTTAAGCAGGCTGCCGGTAAGACAATGCAGTCTATCCTTATCAGCACCACCACAAAATTACAGCATTTCAAGCTGGAAGATGTGCGAAACCTGACATATACCGACAATATCCATTTGGAAACTATGGGAGATGAAAAGACGGCATTATTTATCATAATACCGTCAACAGATACAACGTATAATTTTCTTGCGGCGATGATGTATACACAGCTTTTCGATACGCTGTATGACAGAGCCATAACACATTTTCACGGCAGGCTTCCTGTTCACGTTCGCTTTTTGCTTGATGAGTTTGCCAATGTTGGCAAGATACCTGAATTTGAAAAGATACTTGCCACTTGCCGAAAGTTTGAAATATCGGCGGTCGTAATTCTCCAGAATCTTTCACAGTTAAAACGTCTTTACGAAAAGTCCTGGGAGGAATTGCCCGGTAACTGCGATACTATGATATATCTCGGAGGTAAAGACCAATTTACGAACGAGTATTTATCAAAGGAGCTTGGCAAGGAAACTATCGACCAGCAGAGCATAAATCAAACAAAGGGAAAGCAAGGCAGTTCTTCGTACAATAACGCTATCCTCGGTCGTGAGCTTGCCACTATTGATGAGCTTGCGACTATGGATAACAATGACTGCATTGTAATGGTGCGTGGACTTCACCCGTTTATGACCGCAAAGTTTGATATAACCAATCACCCTAGGTACGATATGATTGACGAAGCGGACAAGGAACACAACACCTTTTTCCTTGAGGACAACATCACAACGGAAGAAGAAATCATATCCATTGACCTGTCGGAATTCTATGATGATGGTGATATTGATACTTCCGAGGTTATTGAGATAGGGTATATCACAAGTGATAACAAGATTGTTGTTCCGCCGCCTGACCTTATGGATGGTATTCCTGATGAGGTTAGGGAGAGGGTAAAAGATATAGTTGCTGTTTTTGCGGAATAAATCTCTTTTTTAGTCCGTTAATATTTGAATAGAGCCATATTGATTTACAACAGATTGATCATATTCTGGAAACCGCTTTAGCATTATAGCATAACCAGAATCAAAATATGCAGCAGGGAATAAACTACTTACAGATAAAAAATCATTGGAGCCAAGCCATTTTAATCCAATTTGAGTAGGTATCTTAGCAATTCCAACTATAAGGTCACTATAGTCAGCGGGACTGTTCTCGTTTTTTCTTAGCATATATGCATGTTGCGCATGTGGTCTTAAAAAGAATGAGGGTAGTGCCTTACGCAAATCAACTAATGTGGTTATAGTCCCTGTGTAAACGCCAGAAATATCTGTTTCGTTAATTGCGTCGGTTGCAATTAATAAAATGTAAGAATAATCATTTTGATTTGGATAGTAATATACATATTCATGAGAATTGATAGAAACAGTTTTTGCTTCATGAAGTGAAAACCATAATGCAACCCAAACGTTATCAACTACATCTATGTAAGGCGTTTTTATACCGTAATGTTGAATGAGGGGTTCAAAGATTCTTCTATCATATTGTTTGAATTGACTTACGGTTTTTAAAATATCTTTTATTCGCTTACTGTATTTTTGTGTGCAAATGTCTAAATTGGTTTTGCCACGATACAGTGAAGGGATCATTGCTCCATTATATAATGAAGTTTGTCCCCTGATATAAACATTTCCAACATTTTTATTTTTATATTTCCCAAAGCCGATAAATTGAGTTAGATCGTGTACGGTTTCAATTTGATATACGTTTATTGACGATCCACATTTTAGCACACAGCTTTCAAAGTTAATTGTAGAAGGAGTTTTTTCTTCAAAGTTGTCAATTATATAGAACATATTCTTAATCTCCTTTATAGGATAAGAAATAGAAAACGAGTCTATAAATTATTATACCATATAGTAACACCAAAATACAATAGAAAGAAGGTAAAAAAATGCTTGAGCAAAAAGAAATCAATGTTATAAATCAAACTCTTAAAAGCGGGTTTGATGTTGAGATACAGCACAGAAAAAACGGTATTGTCATTCTGAAAACCACAAAGGAAGTATGTTTAAGACAACAGGATAAGAAATCCGATAAAAAATCTCCTACAAGAGGTTTGGAAGATACAACTAAATAGTTGCTGCACCTAAGGAGTGGTGCGGAACAGCTGAGGAGAGCTAAGAGATGTGAGAATATCACGTCTGGTAGCTCTCCTTTTTTTATTTGCGAAATCAACACAACACAGTCCTGCTCGGCAGATGAGTAATGATTGAAGTAGAACAAAGAGTGCGTGGAAGTACGGATTGTGTTTGTGGTGATATAAATTATTTAAGGAGGTTCACTACAATGAACAGATTTTCAGCAGCTATCAGCAAGGCACAGGACAAGGCAACTGAGGTCGGCGCAAAGGCTATGCTCACAACTATCAATGCTGCGGGCAGACTTATGAACACAAGAGCGGGTAAGGTAATGCTTGGCGTACCTATTGCAGTGTCGGCTTGCACCCTTTCCGTATCCGCCGAGGACGCAACTGCACAGGGAATGATCGATGGAATTATGGGCGTTCTCGGTCCCGGTGTTATCGGACTCGGTTCCCTTGTTGCTGTTGTCGGAGGTATTCAGACGGGCGTTGGTTTTAAGGACGACAATGCGGACGGCAAGACCAGAGGATTCCAGACCTTAATCGGCGGTGCGATAATCGCTGCAGTAGGTGCGCTTGTACCTTCAAGTATCACTATCGGCGGCTGACATACCAATTGTCAGGCTAAAACAGGGACGGTTTGTAGAAGAAAGCAGACCGTTTCCTGTTGAATCGGAAGAAGGGAGTGTGGTCAAATGGCTGAACCAAGCGGAGCACAGAAATTCTTTGAAGCGGCAGTATCAATTATTCAAACCGAAGCTGACGGTTTTGCGGGTGTATTGGACGCTATGGTGTCCTTTGATGTTGCTAGTCAATGCGGAACGGCTCTGGATATATTTACAGCGGCAGGCTCAGCACTTCTGACATTGTTTTTCTGTATGGAAGTTTTCACCTACTGTTCTGCTATTGATTTTAATGGTGGAATAGAAGGTGCTTTGCGTATAGCTATGAAGCTGATAGTCAGTCAGCTGATTTTGCAGAATACCGGAAAAATCGTCGGTGCAATATCTGAGCTTTTCAAATCTGTAACCTGCAGCTCATATTCGGAAGCCTTTTCGGGAATATCAACGGCATTTTCCACAGCAGCCGAAGCAGGAGAAATGGACGGCGGTGTTCTTGACATTAACTATATCTGTATGGGGGTGCTGCTGTTTTTAGTAGTTGCAGTACTGTTTATTCTGTTCTCCCTTATTGTCATAACAATGTTGGGAGTTGTCTTTGAAACAGGCGTGTTGATAGCAATATCACCCGTAGCTCTTTCAACTCTGGTAAATTCGCAGGCTCGTTCAACGGGAATAGCTTTTATAAAGAATTTCGCAGCAGTATCAATGCAATGGGGAGTATTGTCGGTTTGCTTTATGATCTATACAAAGGTGGGAACCGGAATGGTACTTACCTTTGCAGATGTTTCGGGAAGTATGCTGGGACAGATTATGCGTTTTTCAACCCCTTTGCTCAGCGTAGTAATGCTGGCGGTAATGGTATCAAAGGCAAGTGAAATTACCAAGAGAGCGTTAGGAGGTTAATAGAAGATGATAAAAGCAGACGTGCCGCAGGACGTTACTGAGTATAAGGAACAGTTCTTTCTCGGAATGACCGGAAGGCAGATAATATGTGTGGTGCTGATGATAGTTCTTGCAGTGGTAACGTTTCTTATCGGCAAGAGCTTTGTCACCACAGATATTCTTATCTACCTTATTGTATTCGAGGTTGCACCTTTGGCGGCAATAGGTTTTCTTAAATATAACGGAATGGGCTTTGAAAAGATGATAGTTCAGGTCGTTGATTTCTACATTGGCAATCAGCGGAGAGAAATATCCTTTCTGCCCGAAGAAACCGAGATACACGATAAGGTTCGTGAAATAGTTCTTGCTGCTGCCGAAGCTGAAAGAAAGGCGGAATTGAAGGCAGAGAAGAAAAAGGAGCGAGCTGAAAGAAGGAGGAAGAATAAATGCCCGAAGAAATGATACAGACTGCGGTGAGAACGGAAACTTCAACTATTACTGTACCCGAAACCGTCAGTATTTCCGATGAAAAGGCAATCTCACAGATTGTAACAGAAGTTGGTACAGCGGTATCCGACATCGGTACTGAAAAGGCATATACCGAAGTGCCGGAACAGGAAACAGATTATGAGCTTATCGAAGTATCAACATTTCCAAAAGAAAATGTTGAAATCTGGGCAAGTGAGATAACAGAAGAAATATCGAAAAAAGTTACCGAAACGGAGAGCGATTCTGTTCTCCTTCCCGAAACGGCAGAGAGCGTTGCAGAGAGTGTTACGGAGGTTTCGGCAGCAGTTGAAACTGCTCCCAAGATTGAGATAGCACCGAAGCAGATAGCAGCTCCGTTTCTTATTGTGGGACTTGGAACGGCGGCACTTATTGTAAAGAAAGCAAGCGGTAAGAAAAAGCCCTCCGATCGTAAATCTGCAAAGGACAGGGACGCAGCAAGGCTTGAAGCCGCAAGGTCGGGAAAGGTAAAGAAAAAAGGCAAGTCGGACAAGGCTGAAAAGGAAAAGAAAAATCTATCGAAAAGAGTGCTTGATACTATCCCGTATAAGAAAATACTTGCGGATAATATCTGGTATCTTGGCAGAAAAATGTATTCAAAAGCCTATACCTTCGATGACATCAATTTCAACCTGGCTGACGAAGAGCAGCAGTATATGTATCTGGAACGTTACATCGAGTTTATGAATGTCCTTGACGATACAGTGGACTGTCAGATCTGCCTGTGGAACAGCAAGATAAATATGGAGGATTTCAGACACAGAACACTTATGCAGCAGAGGGCGGACGATTTTTTCAATCTTCGCTTTGAGTACAACACAAGAGTGCTTGAGGAGAACATAAAGAAAGGTCAAAACGCCATTCAAAAGCATATGTATATAACTCTTACGATAAAGGCTCCCGATGAGGAAACTGCGGCAAGAAAGTTCAAATCGCTGGATATTGCAGCTGTAAATTCCTTTAACCGTATCGGCAACACAAATATGCGGGAGCTTACATCGCAGGAACGTGTTGAAATGCTCAAGGATTTCTTCATCGGAACAGATGAACGCCCCGTGCCTGTTCTTACGTCCGAGGATTATTCCAAGGGCAGAGAAAAGCTGTATTGTGCCCCCGATTATTTTGACTTTAAAAAGGATTACTTTATGTTCAATGATACCTATGCAAAGACAGTATTTATCCGTGAATATCCTGCAACGGCAACCTCGGAGATTTTTACGGACTTGCTTGCAACGGGCATTGAAATAATGATCACCACTAACATTGAAACATACGATACTGCCGCTGCAAGAAAGCTGGTACAGCACCAAATTACGGCGATAGACACTGATATGGCAAAGCGTGAGGTTGCGGCTGCACAACACGGAAATTTCAGTTCACAGATGCCACAGCGTATCAAAAATCAGCGTGACAGTATGGTATCGGTATTCGACAAGATCACTACCAAAGACCAGAAATTATTCCTTACAAACATTCAGATTCTTATCAAGGCGAAGTCCTATGAGGAGCTGATGAACAATACGGAGATCATCGAAAGCACCTTAAAGCGTTCGGGCTGCGTTAAGGGAGAAATGGCGTGGCAGCAGGAGGACGGAATGTGTGATTGTCTGCCTTGCGGTTATCAGCGTAAATTTGGCTGGCAGCGAACAATGCCCTCCGAGTCGGTTGCGATCTTTATTCCCTTTAATGTCAGAGAAATGCAGATGAAAAATTCTGTATATTACGGGCTGAATGTGCTTTCTCATAACATAATAATGTTTGACCGTATGACAGGGCTTATCAATCCGTCGGGATTTGTACTTGCCTGCCCCGGTTCGGGAAAATCATTCCTCGTAAAAAGAGAGATCGTTGATGTATTTCTCAGAAATCCCAATGCGGACATTTTGATAATTGATCCCGAACGAGAGTATTGGAAACTCGCTGAAGCGTTTAACGGAACGGTAGTAAAATTCTCTAACGGTTCTAAGAGCTACATAAATCCTTTTGATTTTGACTTGGCACTTCTGGAAGATGAAGAAATTGACATCATAGATGATAAGTGTCAGTTGCTTGCGTCTTTCATTAGCTGTATGGACAGTAAACATCCGTTAAATGCACAGGAAAAATCTTTCGTTGATAAATGTGTTCGTAAAGCATACTTAAAATCAGGGGTGCTTGACAGTCTGGATCCAGCTGATATGCCTACTCTTGCAACTTTTTTGGAGTGTATGAAGGCTGAAACTGAGCATATCAACAAGGATATGAAGGATAAGCTGATAGTTACGATTGATATGTATGTAAACGGTTCGGCGAGATATTTTAATAATCAAACTAATGTAAATACAGAAAACCGCTTTATCAGCTATGATATTCGTGACCTTAACGGCAATCTGAAAACTCAGTCAATGCTGCTTATCCTCGATTATATCTGGAACAGACTGTCACGCAACAGAGATTTAGGACGGGCGACGTACATCTATATTGATGAAGCACATCTGCTTTTTTCGGACGAATATGCTCTTGACTACCTTCGAATGCTCTGGAAACGTGCAAGAAAGTATGGTGGCGTCCTTACAGGAATCACGCAGAATGTTGAGGATTTGCTGAAAGATGATAAATCACGTTCTATGCTGTCCAACTCGGAATTTCTTGCTCTTTTGAAGCAAAATCCGACTGATGCGGCAAAGTTACAGGATATTCTTCATTTTACCGACAGTGAGATACAGTATGTGAATGATACACCGCCCGGACACGGTATTCTTGTTCTCGGCGGCAAGGATAAAATTCCTTTTTATGATGAGTTCCCCAAGGACACCGAGCTGTATAGCAAGATGACTACCAATTTTTCGGAAACAGCCAAAATGCTTGAAGCTAAGGACGAATAGGGATAGGAGGATCGTATGACTGAAAAGAAGAAAACGGAGAGTGATTCTCCGAGATCCGAAAGAAAAATCGTCTTACGCAATATGCAATCCTCCGAATATGCAAGGAAGAAGTATATCATTAAGAAAACTACCCGGCATATTCCCACAACAGGCAGCTATGGCAGCATTGGCGGCAGAATGACAGCGGAAGAAGCAGGCGGCAGCAATAAGGACCGACAGCAGAGAACTAAAAGGGCTAATGCTTTTTCTTCGTCCCAAAGGGACAGACAGAGAGAAAAACAAGCCGAATATATCAAGGAAAATGCTCAGAATGACAGGTCGGAATCGTATTATGAGCAGCCTTATGAATCTGATTATGAGGATACTCATTCATTTAACGAGGACGAGCAGGATTTATCCTCGGAAAAATCGGAAGAAAAGTTTGTCCGAAAGGAAAGGGCAGTTAGTTCCGCTTCTGCCGAAAAGGACGCCGCTTCAGAAAAAGCTGAGCGAATGAAAAAGGCATCGTATATAAAGGAAAAGCTGCAAAAGGAAATTGCAGCAGGAAAAGCGGCTGCTTATTCAGAAGATAATAATCCCTTTAATACTCAGTTTTCAGACACTACTGAAACTAAAGGGACGGTTCATCTGAAAAAGAGTGAGGACACAGAGGGGAGCAGTTATCTTGGTAGTTCCGAGCATTTTTCGGAAAACAAGCATAAAAACAGTCTTGAAAACGCCGAGGTGAAAAAGGCGTATAAGACTAAGATGCTCGGTGAAAAGCTGAACAAGCGACGAATGGCTGCTGCCGATATGCGAAGTCAGGCACAGACCAATGCTGACCTTATTGACGCTGAGAAGGCAAAAAACGCTGCAATAAAAAACGCCGAAGCAGAAGAATTTGCCCGTGATAATATCGTCCCGGGCATTGAAATGGCTGCCGGATATATTTCCGCTGTAAAAAGCGGTGATGCAGTTGGTATGATAACACAGCCTGCTGTCAGTCTTATCAAAAAGAATATGGGAAGCTTGGGAAAGATTTACGATAATGTATCGACTATTTCGGATGCTGTTCAAAGCTCCGATTCGGTAGGCGGTGCGGCTGTAAATGCTGCAACAAGTCTTGCAGCGGGAAAGGTTAAATCGGCTGTATCAAATACCTTATTCAAGCCTTCCGATGAAAGAATTGAGGAACGGTTAGAGAGAAAGTTCCGGTACATTGACCGCAAAACAGATAAGCAGATGAGCCGTATCCAATCTGAAAAGCGTAAAGCGATGAACGGCAATATCAGCAATCGTCTTGAAAAAGAGCTTGATAGAATCGAGCGAAATCAGGACAAGTACAAAGAAAAGCTGGCAAAGCAGCAGAAGGAATTGCAGCGGCAGCAGCAAAAAAATATCTATATAAAGCACAACAGGAATAACCCGTCATTTGTCGGAGGAAAAAACGCCAAAGCAAAGTTAATGAAAAAAGTCAAGAATGGCTCAATGCTGCTCGGTGCGGGCGGAATGGGGATATTTCTGGTTATCATTATAATCATTTTGGTGATGTTGATGGTAATAGCACAGTTGATAGCTCCGCTTGGCTGGCTGCTTGATAAGCCTGACAGTGATCCGGCATTAGTTGAAGCAGATGATCTGGAGATGCTTTGCGTTGCGGCAGAGAAGGTCAAGAAAACCTACAGCGATAGGATTGACGCAATTAACCTGGAAATTTCAGCTGCAATCAATGATTCTGAGTTTTGGTATGAGGATTCGGAAGGAAACCTGCAAAGAAGGCAGGGAACAGCGTTTGGAGTTGTGAAAAACGAGTTTTGGCATTATAGCGATGATGAAACTGTCCAGGTTGGAGAAACGGAAATAGCCAAGAAAATCATTGATGAACTGCCTGTTATTTATAAGGACGAAAATCCTGAGAGATGGGCAGATAGAAAGATGATTCTTCCCAATGATTTTGACTATGATTCTATTTCGACAGTTGATTGGCTGAATATGGATTATCTGTATGAAGTGATCGGAGAGGAAGAATTCGATTTTTACGAGTTCTGTATATACTTTCAGGTTTACACGGTAAAACAGAAATATCCCGAAGATGACATTAAGGAACATATGGAGGAAATGTTTGAACTCAATGATGCCAATGCGTATGAATTCTTTCAAAGAATAGTCAAGTATAAGAGTACAATGTATTTTGCTTATCATTTTGCGACAGACACAGCCGGCGGATTGCCTGTATATACGGGTGCTGATCCGGGTATGGAACAGCTTGCAATTAGCAAATTCCAAGATGCAAGGTTCTGGGGATTCTACAATCAATGCCATTGCAAAGCGTATTATTATGACAATTGCAGAGGACATCAAGTAAAAATGTTCATATTGGATATAGTGCCTTATTCTGACATATTCGATGAAGAAGAAATCATTCTTTCAGAGGAAGATAAAGAGGTAATTGAAATGCTGAAAACATCTATGGAAATGTTAGAAACCGAAATAATTCCGGAGGTTATGGAAACGTACAGCGGAACATATTTCGATGAGCCGGAGGTAGAGTGATATGAGAAAAATCAAGAAGTGGGTGTGCGAACACAAAGATGAGCCGTTTTTCAAGCATACGGTATTGATCATTGTTCTTATTATTCTTGCGATAGGTGCGCAGCTTTACGACAATATCCGCAGCGAATGGGAGAATGAAGTTTATGCCGAAACAGCGGTTACGGAGGAGGTTTCCGAAGAAGAGGATGGTGAAAAAGAAAATGCTGTTACCGAATTTCTCGATAACAGCAAGGTACACATATTTCTGCTTTTGGTAACGGGTACGGCACTTGTTATTACCGAACGCAACCAAAAGCACAAAATTAGGGAAAGCAAGTGACAGTTCGTAAAGGTCAGTGAATGGGGTTGTTTTTGCAGTATTCTACTGCCTGCTCACAAAAGTCATCAAGCGAAACATTGTCGAATTTTTCGTGCTGCCACTTTGTATAATCAAAAGGTTCTCGAATCAAATTGGATATGAATATCTCGGTTTCGACAATGCCAAGGTTGTTTATCAGGCAATTCATAGCGTCATTCATTATTACGGTAGTGTTACGCATAATCATCCCTCCAGATTTCTTATCTATATTATATCAAAAAATCAAAAAAAATCAATAGGAAAGGAAAAATAATATGAAGCTTATAATCAGCGAAAAGCCGTCCACCGCAAGAACAATTGCTCACGCAGTAGGTGCAAGAGAAAAAATTTATGGCGAAGGCAAGGAGTACTGCTATAAGGGCAACGGCTTTTATGTAGTTAATGCCAGAGGTCATCTTTACGGTCTGGGAATGCCGCAGGACTATGGGTACAGTAAGACTTACAAAATGGACGAGCTGCCTATGTTCCCCGAATTTGAGCTTTACCCGGAAGGTGCGGATACCGAAAGCCTTCGTGACCTCATTTCTTCTCTCATAAATCGTCCCGATGTGGAAGAACTTATTTGTGCTACAGATG
>CAMCRP010000070.1 GCA_945877315.1 uncultured Ruminococcus sp.
GCATCGGCGATTATCTGATTTCGCTTTGCTTCGGCTTCTGTAAGCCTGCGCTTTGCCTCGGAGTCGATGTTCAAAATACTGTTGATAACGTTATCCATTAGCTTCGTCCTCCGCTAAATATAACAGCTTATGCCGCAGACAAATTACGCTGTCCTGCGGCAAAAGCGGTAAAATATCTTAGTTTTTCAAGCTGTGAAGAGGTGCGGGAATCTGTCCGCCTCTTGCAATAAACTTTGAAGGTGAGTTGGTGTTTACCTTCATAACAGGGCCTTTTCCGAAGAGTCCTCCCCAATCGAGAACGTCCCCTTCCTTCATGCCGATAGCGGGAATAACTCTGACAGCTGTGGTCTTGTTGTTTACCATACCGATAGCTGCCTCGTCAGCGATCATTGCGGCAATAACGTCCGCAGTGGTATCTCCGGGGATAACTATCATATCCAGACCCACGGAGCATACAGCGGTCATTGCCTCCAGCTTTTCGATGGACAGCGCACCGCACTCAGCCGCAGCGATCATACCTGCGTCCTCGGAAACGGGGATAAATGCGCCCGACAGTCCGCCAATTCTGGAGCAAGCCATTACCCCGCCCTTCTTAACGGCATCATTGAGCATTGCCAGCGCAGCAGTAGTTCCGCAGGCACCGCAGCGTTCAAGACCTACCTCTTCAAGGATATGCGCAACGGAATCTCCTACTGCGGGAGTAGGCGCGAGTGACAGGTCAACGATACCAAAGGGAACACCCAATCTCTTTGAAGCAGTAACGCCAACCAGCTGACCCACTCTTGTTATCTTATATGCAGTTTTCTTGATAATATCGGCAATTTCTGAAATATTCGCATCGGGATATTTTGACAGTGCGGAGCGTACAACACCCGGTCCCGAAACGCCAACATTAATAATGCAATCGGGTTCTCCGACACCGTGGAATGCTCCTGCCATAAACGGATTATCGTCAACAGCGTTACAGAAAACAACTAGCTTAGCAGCACCGAAGCACTGATCGTCAACAGTCTTTTCTGCGGCTTCTCTTACAATTCTACCCATAATGCGGCAGGCATCAAGATTGATACCCGTCTTAGTGGAACCGATATTTACGGAAGAACAAACACAGCTTGTAGAAGCCAATGCCTCGGGAATGGAGTTGATAAGTCTTTCATCTCCCGCCGAAAAGCCCTTCTGAACAAGTGCGGAATATCCTCCGATAAGGTTTACGCCAACAGCCTTCGCAGCCTTTTCCATAGTAAGCGCAAACTTCACGGGAGAAGCATTGCAGGCGGCGGAAACAATAGCGATAGGCGTTACCGACAGTCTTTTATTGATAATGGGAATACCGTATTCCTTCTCAATACCCTCGCCCACCGAAACAAGCTTTTCGGCGCAGCGGGTTATCTTCTCATAGACCTTTTCGCAGGCTCTGTCAATATCCGTGTCGATACAGTCCAGCAGAGAAATTCCCATAGTAATAGTACGAATATCCAGACATTCGTCCTGAATCATACGAATGGTTTCCAGAATGTCATAAGCGTTGATCATATAAAAAATCCTCCGAGATCATTCGATCAGATGTGGTGCATACAGTTGAAAATATCCTCGTGCATAGCGTGTATTTTCAGGCAGTTTTCCTCGCCCATTTTTGTGAAACGGTCGGCAAGTACGGTAAAATCAGCGTTTATCCTTGAAATATCCACCAGCATTATCATAGCGAACATATCCTGCAGTACCGACTGTGTTACCTCGATAACGTTTGCATTGTACTCAGCACAGACGCCTGCCACCTTTGCGAGTATGCCTACAGTATCCTTTCCGATTACGGTAATGATTGCTCTCATTATAATAGTACCTCCAAAACGGTAGTTTTGCGCAATTTTGCACTTACTTATATATTAACATATTTTATAAAAAAATAATATCGTCAAATTGAACAATTCTATATATCTTTTTAGCAAATTTTATTGCAGATTTATGATTTTATAATTTACCCTTGTTTCTAAGTGAAGCAGCGGCAAATTCTCAGGAAATAATTCAGCAAATATTAACAAAAATCGATAATTTGATTTGTTAATATGTGATATACTTGCTTTTGAAAGGAGCGCATTTTATGAATATTATAGATCTGCATACCCACACAAAAAATTCCCCCGACGGCAGCGATACCGTTGAAGCAATGGTGGAAAAGGCGAAATCTCTGGGACTTTCCGCATATGCCATCACAGACCACTGCGAGGTAAACCGCTTCTATCCCCTTGAACATTACGGAGATATTCAACCGAAGGAATACGATACCTACGACTTTGAAAAGGATTTTTACATTTCAATGGATGAAAACGCCGCTATTAAGGAACGACTTGGAAACAGCCTGAAATTCCTCTGCGGAATTGAGCTGGGACAGGCACCTTACGATTATTCCATTGCCGATAAGGTCGTATCGGACAAGCGTCTGGACTTTGTTATCGGCTCGATCCATCAGATAATCGGCGAGGACGATTTTGCGTTTATCAGCTACGAAAATGCAGATACTATCCCCCAGCTTCTGGAAAAATATTATACCGAAGTTCTGGAGCTTAGCCGCTGGAACAAGTTTGATGTTCTGGGACATCTTACCTATCCCCTGCGGTACATCGTGGGAAATTCGGGCATTCCCGTGGATATGAAGCCATATGAGGAGCTTATCGCTGAAAGCTTCAAGACCCTTATTTCCAACGGCAAGGGCATTGAAATTAACACCTCGGGACTTCGCCAAAAATACGGCAAGACCTTTCCCGACCTGTCCTATCTCAAGCTGTATAAGGACTTAGGCGGCGAAATTCTCACTATCGGCTCGGACGCTCACTGCACCGCCGATCTTGGCAAGGGCGTCAAAGAAGGCTCGGAGCTTGCGCAGGCGGCGGGATTTAAGAGGATTTGCTATTTTGAGGAAAGAAAGCCTGTGTTTGTAGAGATTTGACCGTTCCTATCCCACCAAACAAAATATAACACGCTTCCGTCGAACAAACGAAAGCGTGTTTTTTGTTAAGTGAATTTTTACTTCGTACCCTTAAAATGCAGTACCATTTCCTGCAGCGTCCTTGCCTGACTGCTCAGCTCCTCACTGGAAGCAGCACTTTCCTCGGCAGTAGAAGCGGTAAATCTGACAACCTCCTCAATGGAAGTAATCTTGTCGGAAACAGCCTTTACCTCCTCAGCCTGAACCTCAGACGCCTTAGAGATACCCATGATAAGACTGTTTACACGCTCAACGCCCTCGGAAACAACTTTAAGTGCCTCGTCAGTTTCAGCAGCAAGCTTTGTTCCCTTTTCAACAGCAATTCCTGTACTGTTAATAAGATCGCCCGTGTTCTTAACAGCTTCGGCAGACTTAGACGCAAGGTTTCTTACCTCGTCCGCAACGACTGCAAAGCCCTTGCCGGCGTCGCCCGCTCTTGCAGCCTCGACCGCCGCATTAAGCGCAAGTATATTTGTCTGGAATGCAATATCATCAATTGCAGCGATTATCTTTACGATCTCCTGAGCCTTTTCATCAATGTCCCTCATAGACTCCATCAGCTCAGTCATACGCTTGTTGCACTCAACAACATTTTCCGATGTAACGAAGGAACGCTTCTGAGCGTCCTCCGCAGCCTTTGCATTCGATTCGATCTGCTTAACAAGGGACTGGATAAGCTCGGTAAGCTCGTCAATAGTCCTTGACTGCTCATTGACGCCGCCTGCAAGAGAATTCGATGTTTCAGCAACATTTCCCGAACCGAGAGCGACCTGACTTGATGCAGTATCGATACCGCCGATAATGGCCTGCAGACTGTCGGAAATACTGATGATAGACTGTTTAATCTCCGCAAAATCGCCCACATAATCGCCGTTAAATTCGATATTGAAATCACCGTGAGAAAGCTTATCCAGATTACCCGTAATATCGTCTATGTATCGAAGCCATACAGCATTGGTATCTCCCAGCTTTTCACAAAGCTGACTGATGCTGTCGTCCGCATAATAGGAAGGAACATAGTTGAGATTTCCCTGCTCCATATTCTGAACGGCGGTTTTAAGCTCGTCCATAGGCTTGAGCAGTCTTTTCATAAGAATGCCCGTAGCAAGGCTGATAACAGCCAGCGAAGCAAGAAGTATGACTAGCTGACTGATAGCAAATGCAGACATTTCGTTAATGTATTCCACTCTGTCGATGGCATAGAGATAATACCACCCAACAGACGAGATCTTTGACAGTATAAAGCTGGTATTTTTACCGTCATAATCCTTAGTTGTGACAGCGGTGAAGCTGTCGCCTTCAAGCATTTCAACTATGCCGCTGTAACAATCCAGATCTCTGAGATTAACGGAACTGCTTGAACCGTCCTCGGAAATGGACGGCATATATTCCTCATTCTTATGTACAAGAATATTGAAATCATTGTCTGCAAGGATAGGATAGGCTTTATCATAAAGCGAAACATTTTTGGTGATCTCCGCAAGGCTATCGGCGTATATATCCGCACCCATTACAAATTGCAGAGTATCTCCGTCATAATACGCCTTTGCGATAGTAACTACCAGCTTTGCGGTGTTATTGTCGATGTAGGGAGATGTGCAGATAAACTCGCCCTTATGAGCAATGGTATCCTTGTACCAATCTCTTACGGTAACATCAAAATCATCGGGCAGAACAAATCCGCTTGCAAATGTCGTGACCGCCTTTGAATCTACAACATAATAATCGATAACATGGTCGGATTTCTTGGAAGCAAGAAAGCTTTCCAACTCACTTTTTGACTTAGTGTTCAGAAAGTCACCGTAAATGATGGAATCCGCATAATACGAGATAACGTTCTGCTCCTCACATACCCAATTGTCGAACTCCACCGCTCTTGCCTCAAGGGTAGCCGCTACCTTAGCATTTACCTGTTTTTCCAATGTATTGCGGACAGTAAGATAGCTGCTTACCGCCATTAACAAAAGCATAACAGCCAGCACTATCAATATGCCGAAATTTAGCTTTTTATGAAATCCCATACGTTTTTTCAAGTTCATGTTCAACTCATCCTTTCGGGGAAACTGACTTATTAATAGTTATATTATAGCGTTTTTTATCTCAAAAGTCAATATTTTCCGACTATTTTCACCAAATTTACAAAAAACTCAAAATCCCCTGCTCTTCCTGTTTTCGGGAAATAATATCAAACGAATCCTGCCAAAAAATTTGCATTATGCTGATTTCTTTATAAAAACCTTAAACTTTTTTTTGCAAAAAACTATTGACAAACAGCGTATAACAGTTTATACTGTTTATATAACACATAAACAGTTATGAAAGGCGGTCATACTATGAAATATGTAAATGCCATTCTGAAACCATTTTTGATTTTGGTAATAACGATTTTCCTGACGACCTTAGTTCCATCTGTTGCGGCGGAATTTTTACCGTTCGGAGATACCGGAAAAGCAGTTGCTGCACAGATTTTTATTGCCATGGGACAAATATTAACGGCTTTTCTAATCTCATTGTCCGTAAAAAAGGACAACAGCATAATCATCTCCAAGCATTTCACGCTGAAAAATGTAAGCATTAAAAAGGCGGCTGCAATTGCAGTCTGCGCATCAGCTGCTTCCCTGTTTTCCGTTGAACTGCTGTCGGTGATCTTTTCGGCAGCTTCTCCGCAAACAGGCTCCGACACCGATATTTATATGCCCGCATACATAGTCAGCGCAGCTATGGGAATTTTTATAGCTCCCGCCTGTGAAGAGATAGTTTTTCGCATCTGTTCATATGAATCGACAAAAAGCGTTATCGGCATCATACCCGCTCTGCTTATTTCATCTGCGGCATTTTCAGCTGCTCATCTCAGAGGACTTTACGGATTTCTTGACGCTTTTATTGCGGGAATAATTTTCTCCGTTATTTACATTAAAACGGGAAATGCGTTTTACTCAGCAGCCGCACATTCAATTAGCAACCTACTGATGATAGTATTTGACATAATGACCTATGCAGGCTTTGAACCGTATTCCGTTAAGAACGGGTACTATCTGATCGACCCGACAGTTCTTGTCATTGCCGCAGCTTTGACAGTTATCTCGGGAATTTATCTGAAAAGGAGAAACACTGTATGCAAGCAATGATTGGTTTTATTCTTGGATTTCTGTTTGGGGAGGTGATTTTTTGAAAATACTGCCAAACAGCAGCACACCTATCTACAAGCAGATCTCGGACAGCCTTCGGGACGACATTCTGAATGGTACCCTAAAGGAAGGCGATTATCTTCCGTCCATACGAGGTCTTGCAAAGGATCTGAAGATAAGCGTTATAACCACCATGAAGGCATATGAAGAATTGTCCGAACAGGGACTTGTTACCCCCATACAGGGCAAGGGCTATGTAGTAAATGCCCGAAACAGCGAAATGCTCCGCGAACAGCAGCAGCGTCTTGTGGAGGACAGCCTGCTTGCCGCCATTTCCGCCGCCCGTACCGCAGGGATAACATCGGACGAATTGAAAGAATTACTAAACACATTACTGGAGGCAGACCTATGATTACCGAAAACGTAATATCCGCAAAAAATATTGCAAAAAGCTATAAAAATTTCGCCCTTGACATTCCCGAACTGAATATCCCGAAAGGCTTTACCACCGTTGTCATTGGCAAAAACGGCAGCGGAAAAACAACTATTCTGAATATTCTCGCCGCTCTATATTCTGACTATTCGGGAGATGTGACCTATTTTGACAAGCTGAAAATGCCCGATAACAATTATGAGATAAAAACGTCCATAGGCTATCAGTCATCGCAGTGCTATTTTGCAAGTCATTGGACCCATAAAGATATTTCCAAAGCTATGGCAGCTTCATTTGATAATTTCAGCAAAGAAAAATTTGACGAGCTCTGCACCGAGTTTGAACTGTTCGCTCTTAAAAAAGGGAAAAATAACAAAGCCATCGGACGTATCAACACATTTTCCGACGGTATGAAAATGAAAGCTATGCTTGCCGCCGTCCTTGCAAGGAATACAAAGCTGCTTATCCTGGACGAACCCGCCTCCCCTCTTGACCCTGTAATGCGTGACCGCCTTTGCGGAATTATCGGAGATTACATAGCAGAAGGCAACGGCGAACGCAGCGTTATAATGTCAACCCACAATATCGCCGACACAGAAGCTATCGCAGACTATGCAGTTATCATAGACAGTGGAAAAATCCTCGAGCAAGGCTGGACAACCGAGCTTTCCGAGAAATATCTTATCGTAACGGGAAATCTCCCCGATTATGAAAAGGTCAGCAAAAATGCCGTTTACTGTGAGAAAAGCTCCGTTGGATTTACCGCTCTACTGCTTTCGGAAAATGTGAATTGTCTTTCCGGCACGGACGTTTCCGAGCTGCCTGTGACACTTTCTCAGTTGAGTGTACTGCTTATGAAATCCACAGAAAATCGGAAAGGGAGTGAAGTCAATGAGCAAAAGCTTTAAATCGCTGTTTCCCGACATGAATATAAGGCTGCTAACAATAGAACTTGCCTCACCCTTTATTCTTTTCATTATTCTTCATTGCTTGATTAGCAGATTTTTTGATACCTTAGATGCTCACCACCTTCCCACTTTATATATGTTTATCTGTTATCAAAGCGCAATTACCGTAAACTTTGCATTTGATGGTATCTCTCAAAATAAACACAACAGAATACCACTGATACGTACTTTGCCCGACCCACAAAAAGCAGTGAGATTTGCCATAATTGAGCTTGTCATGTCGATCACAGCCGTTATCGGCATCTATTGTGTGATCGCAGTTCTTTTTCCCGCATTATTTGAAAGCGTAATTCCCGAACCGCCGAAAATGATACCCGTAATGATATTCTGCACGCTGATTTTTTTCGGAATATATCTGTCGATTTGCACTTTTACAAACTCTTATGCGGCACTTTTTATCACGTTTGTATGCTCGGTTATAACGGAAATTCCAATGATAATTGCCGAAGACAAAGAGTACTACACCCCCATGCTTATTGCAACAGCCATTCTTGCGGCTATCTCCGTAATAGGCGGCACTGCTGTTTCACTGTCAAATATCGGAAGGAGAGTTCAGCATGATTAAACGTGCAGCTTCGCTTATCTCACTTCATATGTCTATCCAAAAGCCGTGGGAAAGGATATTATGGTATATAGCTACCGCAGTGCTTTTCATCATCTGGTCATATGCAAAGCTTTCCACTTACACCGAGGGAGAATTTGCTTCACAGTTTTTCTCGGTATTTATACCGTTAGTGACCTTTGAATTCTTTTATCATAATGAATCTGTCCTGATGAAAAGCTCGCCCAACTCAATCCTTTCTCAGGTCTATCTGCCGCCTGTTTTATGCTCTGCATTTCTGATTTTCGATGCCATTCTTACACAAATTCTGATGACGCAGACAGAAACACCCGACAGCCTTATGCTGATATTTTACAGCACACTGGCAGCAGCTGAAATGATCATTCTCCCCGCTGCCTTTCGGAAATTCAGATATGCTTTGCTGACCGGTATAATAGTTTGGTGCGCCTGCTCAACGTTTAACAGCTTTGAAGAAGCAATAGCTGTTCCCTTTGCAGGCATTATCAGCGTCGCCGTTATCATTGTGGGCAGTTATGCAAGCATTTGTGTTGGAAAACGCTTTTACGGATATGAAATACGTTTCGCAAACATCAAATAAATTCTATTACAAAAAGGTTACATATTATTACAATCTGTTCCAAACCATTGAAAAATAATTCATAAAATGGTATAATATCAAAAATACCGCCGAAAGGAATGGATACAGTATGAAAAGAAAAATTATCGCCGCAGCACTTACCGCACTTATGCTTTGCGGTACTGCCCTGCCCGTTTATGCAGCCAACAAAAGCCCTAATACCACTGTTTCTCAGGTCAATGGTGAGAATAAGGAAGAACTAAAAAAGGCAATTATCGTTGTCAAGCAGCGATATAAGGTTCCCGATGAATATTCTGAATTTGATTACTATGATTACGGCGGTCGGTATGAGCTGACATGGTCTGACCCAAAAAACGGGAAATCCATCTCCGCAGAAACGGACGGAACAGTCATCTATTCGCTTAATGTAAGCGGTAAAAGCTCCGACGATGTTTCAGCAAAATTCGGTAAGCTGTCCGACGAACAGCTGAAAGCCATTGCCGCACAGTGGATAAAAAAGCTTGACCCACAGATCAAGTATGGCATAAAAACGGAGATAGACAGCCGCTATCTTTGGTCACAGAATGTAAGTATCAGCTTTAGTCTTACATCAGGCGGAATTGCCATAAACGGTCTTAGCGGAAATGTCACTCTTGACCGTGATACAGGCGATCTTGTAAGTATGAGTATCTCAAAAACTGACGTAAAGAACCTTACCCTCATTTCTGCCGATAAGATGAAATCGGAAACGGAGCTCGCCAATATCATCAAGTCAAATATGGAGCTAAAGCCCTATTATCGCTACGAGTATTCCGACGGCAAGGCTTACGGAAGGCTTTACTATGATGTGTCCTTTAAATCGGACATAAGTATGCTGGACGCCTTTACGGGTAAGCCCTCAACTATTGACAAGGACAAAGCAAAATTCGGCATAAAGGGTAATAACAGCGAAGTTTCTGCAGGAGCAGGCATTGCGGAGGATGATGATATCGCCTATGAAGAATCAGCCGATGCAGATTATGATTTTACCGAAAGAGAGCTTGTGGCTCTTGAACTGGACAAGTCCCTCATTCAAAAGGGAGATATTGCAAACTACCTGAAAAATGACCCGATAATCGTGTTTGACAAGGATCTGAGTCTTGAATATGCCGAAATAACCGACCATTTCATTGATGAAAATGTCAAGATCGACTGCTGGGATCTGAAATACACCGCTAAAAGAAAAGGCTCCACCGTTCAGCTGAATGTGCTGATGAACGCTCGCACAGGACAGATAATCACCTTTAACAAGGACATTACCTATGACCACGACGTTCAGTTTATGGAAATGTCCGTGGAGGACGGCGTTAAGCTTGCGGACAAGGCTGCCAAGCATTTTACGGGAGAGGATTTTTCATCATTCAAGCTGACAAAAAAGCCCTCCGAAAAGACCTTCAAAGGCTCGGCAGATTTCGTTTATTCGAGATATGTAAACGGCATTGAGGTCAAGGGAGATACGGTAACTGTGACCGTCCGTTCCAATAAATCGGTTTTTGCATATAACAGCAATTACATCACCAACGCCGAATATGAGGACGCATCAAAGCTTATTTCCGAAAGCAAGGCAAAGGAAAAGGCTGTCAGGTACAATCCCCCGACCATAGCTTACGAATATTTCTTCGACAAGGACGGCAAATGCAGAAGCTATATCATTCAGAGATACAACACAGATTTCATCATTGACGGTGTTACAGGCAGACCGCAATCTACTTATTATTGGGCAAAAAAAAGCTTTTCGGGCACTCCGGAATATACCGACATTAAAGGGACGGAAACCGAAAAGTATGTAAACAAGCTGGCAGATTACGACATCATATTCACCGAAAATGAAGCCTTTGACCCTCAGCATATCATTACCGAAAAGGAATTCGCTGAGATTTTCGGAAGAATAAATAACCACTTTACCCCATACTATTATGATATGCCCGAGGAGGAACAAACCGAATACAGCGACAAAGCCCCTGCAAATAATCTTTTCCTTGCAAAATTCTATGTGGACAATCTCACCGACTGTTCCGAGGCTGCAAAGCTTAAAGGCATCTACAAGAGCCCATTTACGGATATTCCCGAAACTTATGCAGACTGCGGATATATCGCAATTGCCAAGGCTATGGGATTTGCTTCGGGAAATAGCGGAAAATTCGATCCAAACAAAACCTACACCCGTGCCGAAGCAGCAAAGCTGATTTACGAATATCTTTCAAGCAGCGGCGGAAATCTTGCCATTATCCATATCTGATAATTCGTTTATTATTTTCTAAAAAACATCGGCTGTCTGTTCGGCAGCCGATAATTTTTTGATAGCTCAAAGTGCTATCTCCATACAAACAAAATCCTTATCAAAAAAATTACATTCTCCGACGATTTTGAAGCCTAATGCGCCATATGACGCCAGTGCCGCTTCGTGACCTGTTTTCACTAAAATATGAACGCCCTTTTTCCCTTCCATTTTAAAAATATCAAACAGAAACCTCATCATCTGCTTGGCAATGCCCTGATTCTGCATGTCCTTTCGCACACACAGCCTAGATACTTCCCCTGACGGCATAAGCTCCTTGCTCCAACAATCAAGCTTATCCACATCTTCATCTTCGTCAATGGAGATCGCCGCAACTATCTGATTTTCGCTGTTCTTCATTACATACAAAGCATTTCTTGACAGGTCAAATTCTATGGTTTCTTCGTTGGGATAATACTCATTCCAATCTGCAGGTCCGTAAAGCATAGATTTGTAAAGTGACAATATCTCGTCCTTATCTTCACTTTTTGCAGGAATTATTCTGTTCATTTTATTCTCCGTAAATCAAAAACCGCTTCCGATACATTGTATCAAAAGCGGTTTAGAAACAATTTTTAATTTTGCCCATACTATAAACCGCAGGGCATAAGAAACGCTAAAATTACTTGATCATCTTAGCAACTTCGTCAGCGAAGTTTTCTTCCTTCTTCTCAACGCCTTCGCCTCTCTCGAAACGAACAAACTCGGAAACTACAATGCTTCCGCCCAGCTTCTTAGCAGCGTCCTCAACGTACTTGCCAACTGTGAACTTGTCATCCTTAACGAAAGACTGCTCAAGCAGGCAGTTCTCGGAGTAGTACTTGCCAACCTTACCCTCAGCGATCTTTGCTCTAACCTGCTCGGGCTTAGAAGCCATCTTAGGATCCTCAGCCATCTGAGCCATGATAATGGTCTTTTCGTTCTCCAGAACATCAGCAGGAACGGACTCTCTGTTCAGGTAAGCAGGGTTCATAGCTGCAACCTGCAGTGCGCAGTCCTTACCAACCTCGAATACCTTGTCAGCAGAAAGGTCTGTGTCCAGCTTAACCATAACACCAATGCTTCCGCCGCCGTGAACGTAAGGAACGAGAACGCCTTCAAGTCTCTTGAAACGACGGATAACCATATTCTCTCTGATCTTGATGAACAGATCCTGGAGAGTTTCCTCAACGGACTTGTCGCCGCCGCTGATAGTAGCAGCCTTCAGAGCGTCAACATCTGCGGGATTCTTCTCGATAACAGTCTTAGCAACAGCTGCAACGAAAGCCTTGAACTCGTCGTTGTTAGCAGCGAAGTCTGTTTCAATGTTTACTTCAACAACAGCACCTACGTTACCCTCAACAACAGCGGTAACGATACCCTCAGCAGCAACTCTGCCGCTCTTCTTAGCCTGTGTAGCAAGACCCTTTTCACGGAGAATTGTTACAGCCTTTTCTCTATCGCCGTCAGCCTCTTCAAGAGCTTTTTTACAATCCATCATACCAACGCCTGTGGATTTCATAAGGTCTTTGATTTCTGCAATTGATGCCTTTGCCATTTTTATTCCTCCTATTATATCTATATACCGAAATCAGGGCAGACCTTTTTATTAAAATGTCTGCCCGATAACTCGAAAATATTTTACTGATTACTCAGCAGCTTCCTCAGCCTCAGCCTCGGGAGCCTCCTGCTGTCCCTGTCTGCCTTCGATGATAGCATCAGCCATTGCGCCTGCAATAAGCTTAACTGCTCTGATAGCGTCATCGTTTCCGGGGATAACATAGTCAACATCATCGGGATCGCAGTTTGTATCTACGATAGCAACGATGGGAATACCCAGCTTCTTTGCCTCTGCTACTGCGATCTTTTCCTTGCGGGGGTCAACGATGAAGAGAGCACCGGGGAGCTTCTTCATCTCCTTGATACCGCCGAGGAACTTTTCAAGCTTCTCTATTTCAAGATTGAGCTTAACAACTTCCTTCTTGGGGAGGAGGTCGAATGTGCCGTCCTCAGCCATCTGGTGGAGCTGTTCAAGTCTTTTGATTCTTCTCTGAATGGTCTTGAAGTTGGTCATCATACCGCCAAGCCATCTTGCGTTTACATAATGTGCGCCTGCACGCAGAGCCTCTTCCTTAACGGAATCGCCTGCCTGCTTCTTTGTACCTACAAAGAGTACGGACTCGCCGCTTGCAGAAAGCTCTTTTACGAAATTGTAAGCTTCGTCAAGCTTTACAACGGTCTTCTGGAGATCGATGATGTAAATTCCGTTTCTTTCTGTGAAAATGTAGGGAGCCATTTTCGGGTTCCATCTTCTTGTCTGATGTCCGAAATGAACACCTGCTTCAAGAAGCTGCTTCATTGATACTACGCCCATGGTAGTTACCTCCTGTTTGGTTTTTAATTTATCCTCCGCCCGGCTTAGCTTACCTGCAACCGAATTTCTCGGCACCAACAGATAAAAGCACAGACGTGCGAATTACCTTGATATTATAACATATCCGCCCAAAGATTTCAAGTATTTTTTACTCGTCAATTCAACAGTTTTTCGGACAATATTACATTTGATTTTGTCACTTTTGAACGAACTGCCATTTTAACAAGCACAGTGTCCTCGCCAATTACCTCGATCTCGCTGCACTTGACAATAACATCATCGTCCCGTCCCAGAAGCCCGAAAAACCTCGGTCTGCCATAAATGATGAACGAACGCACACAAGCCCGTTCCGTGTCGATCTCGGCATCGTCAATGAAACCGAGCCGTGCGCCGTCCCGTATGCTGATGACCTCTTTATCGCGAAGCTCCGATAAACTGCAAATCATACTATCCCCCATTTCGGTGAATTATCATTACAGTTTATTCGGGAATATGCCTGTACTATTCGAATTATTTTAACTCAACGACAGTAACGCCGTCCTCGCCCTCTCCGAAAACTCCGGGACGAAAGCTCTTGACCGACGGGTGTCTTTTCAGATGCGCCCGAATGCCGTTTCTCAGAACGCCCGTGCCCTTGCCGTGAATGATCGTAACTATCCCCGCATTACAAAGCACCGCATTATCAATAAACGCATCAAGCTCATGAACACACTCATA
>CAMCRP010000071.1 GCA_945877315.1 uncultured Ruminococcus sp.
TTCCAATTTGCAAACCCTGTTGCGTCGATTTTAGCTTGTGAAGACAAGTTCTCAGTCATCAAGAGTAATACCGAGAAGCTCTAAAGCAAGTTCTTTTACTGCTCGGCGTGCATCATAATTCGTATATTCTTCACATAGGGATACATTGTTGTTATACATAAAGCGAATCAAATCTTCAACGGAATGGACTTTGGATTTATAAGCAGCAATGTTTTTTTCAGATTCATCGTGCATTGCCTGTAGAAGAGCATCTTGTGTTGGATACATATTACAGAACATAATAGGAAATGTACCGTTGTCAGATTCTATATGAGCCATTTCAAATGACTCAAATATTTGTGACACAATACCTTTTGCAGGCATATCACTCCAAGGCGTTTTAAACCATACTTTGTCATTGATTTTGATATTATTTATCATAGCAATTATCCTTTCACAAAAAATAAACCAGATGCGTTAGCGTCTGGTTTGACAGCATAGCTATCAAGTATTGCTTGATAACATCGGTATCTTGTTCAAGCGAAGCTTGAGCTTTTCGATTTTGGCGTGGCATCTTGCGATTTCGTCAATAGCCGTTCGGAGCCCTTTTGCGTCGGCGGTCAGCGTTCCAATGGGACTCTGCATCTCAATGGGCTTGCTGATAACAGCGTTTTGGACTATGCTCTGAAGGCGGGCAATTTCGTCTATTGCCTTTCGCATACCGTCAGGATTGACAGGCAGGTCGCCGATAGGGCTGGTCATAAACATTTCATTCATGGTACATTACGTCCTTTCGATTTTTTTGTAATGAGCCGACGGGGCAACAAGCCCCGTCTAGGTAATAAGCTGTATCAGTAATATGCCTTTGCTTTGTTGGGAGCATTGCGGATTTTAGTAAGAAGCTCTTCGGCATTAGGATTCTCTGCACATTTGAGAGCGAAGATGCACGCCTCATATGCACCGCCGTAGACGTCTAAGATGCAGTAAGTGCCGTCTGTGTCACTGACCATAAGACTCTTGTCAAGCTTGTCAGCGATGTCTTTGTAGATACGGGACATATCATTCTTTTTGCCGTAGATATTCTCTATAACGTTATTGAGTGCATCAGCCAGTACAGCTTTTTCGTCAGCCCAGAGCTTGATTGCCTTAAATGGTGTTTTCATAATGATTACTTCCTTTCAGATTTTGGTATATGATAATCTCTTTTATTGATGAACCGACGGGGCAACAGCCCCGTTTTCGTGAGAAATATGTATCAGCCTTTCAATGCAAGCATAACGTCGCTGAATATCTTGTTGTACGATTCCAGATTGCCCTTGAGCATTTGATAGGAAACGTTCATCTTGTCAAGAGTTGCAATGATAGCGTCGCCAAGAGCGTCAGCCTCTTCCTCGGTTTCATATCTGCCTTTTGGATTATAGGGCTTCTCTCTTGTAAGCAGATAAGTCATATTATTGAACGAATTAAAGCAGTTGACGACTATCTCATTGAAAGCGTCTCCAAGTATGTCGCTGTTGTTGTGTATGATAGATATAGGCAGAGGAGAATCGGTTACGATAACGTCTACCTTATCTGCACATCTGTTCATTCGATAGAATTGTTTGCCAAAGATGTAAATCTGATTATCGGGCTTGCTGAGTATTTCAGAGTTTTCTTCCCAGACCTTGTCTTTGGCATACTCTGTTACAAGCTCAGCGTTAACGCCTGCCATTTTAAGCATAGAGAAAACGTAGGCGGCACCCGTGGATTTGCCTGCAGACGGAGTGCCGAACAGATTGACTACTAAGCATTTTTTCATAATGATTTCTCCTTTCGGTATCGTTAATGTTTCCACGTTCCTGATATTATGCCTCAGTGTCTATTACCCATATCATTCCATGGAAGCTTTCGGAGTTGTTTGTAGGGTCGTAGCTGTTTGTTACGGGAGAGTTGCCGTATTTTCTGTATTCGTCAGAACCCATAAACTCAGCAAAAGAGCTGTAGGTTCCGATAGTGCTATGGGTCTTAGCGTCTTTCAGCCTGAACATATAGTCTTTACTGTAATAATCGGGAGAAACCATACCAGGGAGTGTGTCAGCGATATCGTCGGAAATCTCGTAAACAGTTCTGTAGTTATTCATAGCAATACCTCTTTCTTTCATATCAATTATTGTTTTTATTGCTGACCCGTCTGCCCCCAAGGGCAGATGTCAGCGTGTTTCTTATTATGATGACTAAACAGTGTTGTTCTATTAAGAAATCTCCGTTATGTCATCATATGAGACATCTGGGACGAAAGCCGTACAAGTCCTTATGCCAGTCGCTGTAATAGCTGTACATATCTCTGTACTCATCAGACGACTTGTCTTCAATAGAAGCAAGCTTAGCCTCGTACTGCTTTAGTTCGTCCTTTTCCTTAGCCAGCCTTGCCATCTTTGCTTCGTAATTGGCAAAGTATTTAGCAAGCTTTGCAAGGCTGTCGTTGTCCGCCCAAGGGTCGCTGGTGCCTTCTACGAAGAACCATTCACAGTTCTTGTGATTAGGCATATACGCAAACGCCTTTATTTCAGCTGTCTTGCCGTCGGGCAGTTCGATGCTGAAATGTCCTTCGGACTTGTTGTAATCTTCTATTGTATACAAGTGATAATAAAGATTGTTCTAAATTAAAGTGAAGCATTATTACAAAATTCAGCACATAATACTAAACAAAATATGCTTGTAGTTTTTGTGATATTTGCCCATTGTAGATATTTGATAGTATAAAAATGCGTATATATGGGATTTTTTTAATTTCTAAGAGATAAATGGGTTGAAATTCGGACAATTGATAAATTTGACAAATTCGACAATTAATGATATAATTATATTTGTATAACTATGCCTCGAAGAGCGTATTTTATCGATTTTTATAATTATTATATGGGGATTGAGTATTAGATGGCAAATAGCTTTTTTAATGAGAATACTATTAATGATTTAATAGATGAAATCAGATATGTTTATCAATCCGATGACAGACCTTGGATTATCGGATATAGCGGTGGCAAGGATTCTACAACTGTAGTTGAACTTGTATATGAAATGTTGATGTCGCTTCCTTCAACAAGCAGACATAAAAATGTATATATAATTTCATCTGATACATTAATAGAAAATCCTCTTATAAAAATATATTTGAGCAAAATGAATAGACTTCTCGGTGAAGCAGCTGAAAAAGATGCTCTGCCCATTAAATCATTTATGGTTACACCTGAGCCTAATAATACATTTTGGACAAATGTTATAGGTAAAGGTTTTCCTACTCCGAGAATGAACGGCACATTCAGATGGTGTACGGACAGATTAAAAATCAAACCAAGTGCAGACAAAATCAAGGAGATTATGGCTGATGAAGGAAAGGAAGTTGTAGTTCTTCTTGGAGTTCGTAAAGCAGAAAGCATTGCCAGAAAACGTAGAATAGAAGGACGTGAACTTGCTAACAGACTGCTTAATCGCCATGAGACAATTCAGAATGCGTATGTTTATAATCCGATTGTAGAACTTACAACAGATGATGTGTGGGATGTTCTTTTAGAACATAATGATGGTAAGACACCGTGGGGTTCTGATAATAATGAACTGGTCGCTTTGTATTCTGATGCTGACAGCGGAGAATGCCCTTTTGCTGGTATGAGTAATTCCGGTCAGACGCAGAGTTGTGGTCAATCACGATTCGGTTGTTGGGTTTGTACGGTAGTTAAGGATGATAAATCACTGAAAGGCTTTATTAAAACAGGGCATCGTGAACTTATTCCTCTTGCAGAATTCAGATCTTGGATAATGGATATTCGCGACAAAAGTGAATACAGAGAAAAAAAGCACAGAGATGGCTCTGTATATCAAACCAAAGATGGAAATATGGGATATGGTCCGTTTACATGGGAGGCGAGAAAGCTTATTTTGCAAAAGCTTTTGGAAACGCAGAGTAAGATGGACTATGAACTTATAACCATAGATGAACTTAAAGCTATAGATGAAATCTGGGATAATGAGCTTGATTTATCAAGAAGAACACTTGTTGATTTATATTTTGACCTTACCGGGACACGGCTTCCATGGGATGAGTATAAAGAAGCTTTAGTTGATAAAGAAACAGTCGAACAGATTGACAGCCTTTGCAATGAACATGATGTTCCGACAGAACTTGTACGAAATTTGATACTTTCTGTTTACAAGAACAAAAATTACTCAAATCCAAAGATACTTCGCAAGGATTTGGAAAGATTGATAAGCCAACAATGGCTGCATTTTGAGATAATAAAGGAAATGGAAAATGAAAATATGCAAACTAAAACTGAATAATTTCAGCTCATATGAAGGAAATATCACAATTGATTTTAGAACGAAAAAAAATAGACCCATTGTGCTCATTGGAGGACAGAACGGTGCCGGCAAGACATCAATTTTTGAAGCTATAAAAATTGCACTTTATGGACCGTTGGCTTTCGGATATATCGGCTCTAATTCTTTTTATACTAAGAAAATAATTAATTATATAAATTCTAAAACTTATAATAAGAACAACTGCAGTTCCGGAGTGGTGATAGAGTTTGAAATCAAGCAAGATCGTGATATAAAAAAATACACTATAAGCCGTGAGTGGACTCTTGATGATAAAAAGCTAAAAGAAGATTATCGGGTAATATGCAACGGCATAGAGTATGATGAATCAGAAATAGTGTATTTTGAACGATATTTACAGTCGATAATACCTCCAAATTTATTTAATTTCTTTTTGTTTGATGGTGAAGAGGTCGGAAATATCTTCTCTGATGAAGGATATAATAAGTACATTAAAGATGCTATTCTTACATTGTGTGGTATTGATACATTTGCGATTATTCAGAAGTTTTGTAATACCTTTGTTACTAAAGCCGAAAGTAATAATGAGCAACTATTATACGATGAATATGAAGAGATTATCAATAAAATCCTTGGTTTAAATGAAACAGTACAGAATGCCGAAAATAGAATAAAGGAAATTTCTAAAGAAATAGAAGAATTAATTGCAAAAAACGAGCAGCTTAATGATATATTTATAAAATTCGGTGGTATTTCTGAAGTGAAAAAAATTGAGATACAGAATGAATGTAGTGAGATAGAAAAAAAACGTTCAGAAATAACTGCTGAGTTAAAATCGTTTTTTGAGAATCAAATGCCGTTCTATTTATTATGTGACTTTATTCGTGACATTGAAGAACAAATCAACTATGAAGAAAAAGATACCATATCGGAATATGTTGGTAATATGATTTCACCTAGTTTCATTAAAAAGGTAGTAGATGGAAAAACAACTGATGCAGACCAGCTCTCTGAAGATGTATATAATGCTATTATGGAGAAACTAAGGCCGAGAGCATCGGTTGGTAAAACTAGAATCCTTGATTTGTCACGTGATGAGATTAGTAAAGTAGAAGCAGTAATTAACGTCATAGAGGATATTGATACTAAGCTTCTTACTGATAAAATTAAACTTAGAGAAGAATATTCAAAGCAATTGGTTTTGCTTAATCAGGAATTAAGGGAGTCGCTTTCTGAAGAGGATTCAGAAAAGTATCTTAAGGAAATCGGTGAAAATAATTCGAAAATATCTTTACTACAAGACGAAAGCACAAGACTTGAGCAAATTTGCGAAGCAAATATGCAGTTGATTGTTGAACTGACATCAAAAAAAGACAGTTTGCATAGTAAAATTCTTGAGTCTGCTGCTAATAATCACGCATATGCTTTATCCGGTGAAATAGCTAAGATCATGGATGAACTTATCAATACCAAAACAAGCAGCATACGCAAAAAACTCGCTGATTATACAATAGAATATCTGAATGAAATATACCGTAAAGATAATTTGATCTCTTCTATGGAGGTTACAAATGACTTTAAATTTATTCTCTATCAGAAATCGGAGTATACGGCGAAAGAAATTGATTCTGTTGTTAATAATATTGGCTTAGATAGCTTCATTTCTCAACTCGATAAGGACAGTAAGGCGATTTTATTGAAGTTATATGATTCTAATTCAGAGGTAACTCAATCAATCAGAATTAATAAAAAAATAGAATTGACAAGACTATCAAAGGGCGAAAGACAGATATTTATACTTGCTCTTTATCAGGCGATAATTCGAATATCCAATAGAGATATTCCGTTTATAATTGATACGCCTTATGCGAGAATAGATGCTCAGCACAGAGAAGAAATTTCTAGAAAGTTTTTTCCAAATATCAGTAAACAGGTTATTATTCTAAGTACCGATGAAGAGATAACCAAAGATTACTATTCGATAATCAAACCATATATTGCTAAAGAATATCTTCTTAGCAATAATCAGAGCGAGAACAGGACAACTGTTGAAAAAGGCTATTTTTTTGAGTAGGTGATACAATGGATAATAAGGATGTTATTTTTATTAGTTGGTCTGGCAAAGACACGCCAAGCTTCAGAATGGCAGAAATTTTGTATTCTGTTCTGCCTGTGATTTTTCAATCAGCCGATTGTTTTATGTCGGATGACATGATAAAAGGAGCAGTTGGAATTAATGAAATTCTTAATAATCTGAGTAAAGCAAAAATAGGAATAATATGTGTAACAAAAAACAATATCGAAAAGACTTGGTTGAATTTTGAAGCAGGTGCATTAACCGCTGTTGTTGCAAATAAAAATGGAAAAGCTATGCCGTTGTTAATTGATATGACAACGGACGAGCTTGCCTCCGCTAATTCTCCAATAAGCGTTTTACAAGGTACTGTACTTAACGAAGAAGAATTATTTAAAATGTTTCTTTCGATTAATAATTGCCTAGGAAATCCTCTTAACGAATCACAAGTAAAGCAACTATTTGATAGTGTAGCAAAAAATAGAATATTGAGTTGCGATACTACTTCGTATATTCCTGAAATTCAAAATAAACAGGATATTCAGCCTGAATTTCCAATGACAAAAGACTGCCAGAGATTTTTTAAATCATTATATCAAGAATATACTAAAAGGAGAAAAGATGGAGTTTCACGTTCTGACGCTATTAAGTTTGCAAACTCTCGGGAATTGAGCGAATTGCTGGGACTTCCTTTTGATGATGTAGAATGTTGCTCTCGAGAGCTTCATAAGTTGGATCTACTTAAATGTCATTATGCTGACAACATTGTTCTTATTAGTTTTTTGACTGAAAAGGGCATTAAATACGGCGAAGAAAATTTTGATGAACCTACATATATTCAGTTGCTTAGAGAAATTGTCGAAATATATGCTTCTCGCAAAGCTCCTATTCCAAATGAAAGATTTAATAATTATCAAAACAGTGATTTTTCTATCTTGAAAACAAAGGGATATATTGTGGAAACATCGAAATATTTAAATGGCCATTTCTTGGTAAAACCCACAGATAGCGGAATAGCAGAATTAGCATTAAAAGAGTAATTCTATGATTAGAAAAATGAATAGGAGGATTTTTGTGTTTTGCAGTAAATAATGTGTTGTTCCAAAGTTTTATCTTTTTCCTCGGAAACCATTAAGATCCGATGGAGAGAAGTATGGCAAAAGGTGTATCAACGACAGAATTAAACCCGCCGGCAGTATTTACTCAAAATTATGTGATTACGGTAAAAATTACTATTTCCCTATGGCAGACGACCGTGGAATTAAATTCAATGTAATTGCTTTTAGCAGGAAAGAAGTGCTTGTAGAGGTATTAACACCATTTTACGGCAAAAATCTTATCTACAAAACCGATTATAAGTCGTGCGTTATCAAGCATTATTCAAGGGAAATTGATAATATTCTAAAGTCATACAATGTCGATGATTACAAAATCAGGGATAGAATAATTCAGCTAAATCTTACAGATGCACATTCCCTTGAAGATGTCGCTTCTATGATAATTGATTTGGATAATTTGCTTGATTACGATTATCGAAATAATTATTCCAGCGAGACTCTTGATGAAGATAAATACTGGAATGATTCCGTCAGCTATGATATTTTGATCAATATGAAAAACAGTGAAAACAAGAGTATCATTTACAAGTCATTTTTGTTTTCCGATAATCATGGAACACAGCTTACATATGATATGGTCCTCAAAACGCTGGAACAGGATAAGGCGAAAAATACAAATTGTTAATGATTTGGAACACTGGGCCTCATAAATCATGTAATTTAGGCGTTTGTCAGAATGTAGGTTCGTGTTTTATTGAGTAATACAAAAGGGCGTTGATAAATATGAGTAACATTCAGATCAAGAAAATAAGTATAACCGAGGTCGATACCGATTGTGTTGTAAATGCGGCTAATTCATCATTAGCTGCGGGAGGCGGTGTATGTGGATATATTTTTAAAGCTGCAGGATATACTGAGCTGTCAAATGCTTGTGATAGGATCGGTCATTGTGAAACGGGAAGTGCTGTGATCACTCCAGGATTTGCGATGAAATCAAAATATATTGTTCATGCTGTTGGCCCAATATGGAACGGCGGGAATAAAAACGAAGAAAAATTACTGTATAGCTGTTATCAGAAATCAATGGAACTTGCAATGGAAAAAGGATGTCATTCCATAGCATTCCCGTTAATATCTGCGGGCATATATGGTTATCCAAAAGAAGCAGCATGGGAAATAGCTATTAGGTCTATAAATGATTTTATTTCAGCTCATGCTGAATATGATATTGATGTAATATTTGCGGTAATTGATAATGAAATTCTTGAAATGGGAAGGCAGACATTGTTGAATTTCAGATCTAAAAATAATAATAAGTTCGTATTCTTCTATCAAGAATATGAGGAAAACGGATATTTGAGCAATTGGTATAAATCGGACTTTTATGTTCACGGAAAGAAATATTGCTGCAGCGAACAGTATATGATGGAGCAGAAAGCTATATTATTTGGTGATTTTGATACAGCAGAAAAAATCATGCAGGAAACAAATCAGCAAAATATCAAGAACCTTGGTAGGGCAGCTAAGGGCTTTAATGAAAAGATATGGAATGGAAATAAGCAGATCATTATGTATCGTGGACTTATGGCGAAGTTCACACAGAATGTTGATTTAAGGGAAAAGCTTGTTTCAACAGGAAATGCTATTCTTGTTGAAGCATCTCCTACTGATAAAATATGGGGAATATCTATGTCTGCTGATGATCCCGATGCACTTGACATGAACAAGTGGAAGGGTGAAAATCTGCTTGGCTTTGCACTTATGGCTGTCAGAGATGAGCTGAAATGATGTATAAATTTCAATATAAAAAGGGGATTTAAATAAATGCTTTACTTTATTGTCAATCACACCTCGGCGACCGGAAAATGTCGAAATGTGCTGAAAAAAGTAATAGAACGTCTGTCGGAAAAGGGAGAGCAATATAAGCTTTTTAAGACGAAATATGAAGGCCACGCTTCTGAAATAGCAGAAAAGCTCAGCATGCTTCCCGCCGAAAAGATAACCATTATTGTCATCGGCGGCGATGGAACCATAAACGAAGTTTTAAACGGAATTTCCGATTTTGAAAAGGTACGCCTTGGAATAATTCCCGCAGGCTCAGGAAATGATTTCGCACGAGGACATAAGATCGGTACTGATATAAATGAGGTTGTGGATAAGCTTCTGAGTAATCATTCAGCCGATAATGTAAAGAGAGCAGATATTGGCAGAGTATGCTTTGGGGATAAAGGATCAAGGCTCTTTGGAATAAGTTCCGGAGTGGGAATGGACGCTATTGTATGCAAAGAAGTTTCGAACTCAAAGATAAAGAAGATTCTGAACAAACTTCATCTCGGCAAGCTCAGTTACATATTTATGACTGTTTACACCTTGTTTTCTATGGAAACTACCGATATATCCGTCGATTTTGGGAATGAGAGAAGAACAATAAAAGATGTGATATATTTTGTGGGAATGAATCTCAGGGCAGAAGGCGGGGGAGTGCCCATGGCTCCAGATGCACTTCCCGATGACGGAAAGCTGACATTTGCCAGTGCGGCGGGAATACCAAAGTGGAGAACATTCCTATGCCTTCCCGTTCTTGTAATGGCAAAGCAGAAGTGGCTGAAAGGCTTTGATATATATCCGTCAAATTACGCTGTGATTGAAACAGCAAAGCCTATGATACTTCACGCAGATGGGGAATATCTCGGTCAGTTTAAAAAGATAAAATTTGAGTGTCTGCCGGGAATGCTGAAACTATTGAACTGATAATTTCTTAAAAATAGCGGGGCTGACGATGTGTTGTCAGTCCCGTTTGTGGCTAATGGTAAAATATGGATAGTGTATTTCTGCCCGTTCGAGCAGTAAGTCGATCTGATTGTAATGGAAAATATTGTTGGGAATATCCTGGGATATTTTTGATTTTCCATTAAATTGTCTGTATTGCCGCGGCTGCTTTTTCAATTCGTTTAACCGATGCCTTTATTATGCTGCAAATCACTTTGGTATTAAACTCTCTGACGTTATAACCTATCTTTTCAAGCACAACTTTCTGCTCCTCGTTGAGATTATCTTCGTTGCTGGCATGATTGATATGGTTTCTTACGGATTTGACATAGATATAATCAAATAATATGTTGCTAAGTTCGTCCCGTTTTGTTTCGGAATTAATCGTCACTCCCTCGCATATATATTTCTCTTCGGTTATATTTGCCGCTGTGTTGAGCTTCTTGTCAATAGTATTCTGTTTTATCAGATTTATGCCTATGACCTCAGCCAAAGCTTGCTCATCGCTGCACAGCTGATTGATGAGAACTTTAAATCTTGTACATTTATGAGCCTTGATGAAATCAGCGACTCTGCCTTCTGTTGAGTCTTTATTCGATGGTTTCCTGTTTGCCTTATTATTGATAAAACCATCCATCGTAGAATTTTGGATGCGAGTGAATATGAGAATATATTTTTTTATATTTTCTTCGTAGTTGGAACGAGGTGTGTTATCAATAAAAATCTCATTTAAGGCTTCCTTGACCTTTTTCACAGTCATTTTATTAGTATAGAGAAAACTATCCATGAAAACCTCATAGAAAATATAAGCGTCCGTATTCTGCTTAGTGGGATCGTAAGCATTCTTTTCTTTTGTTTTGTCATAGAATGCCTTATCGCATATGAGTATCCGATTATCAAAAATATACTTCGGCATCTTTTCAATATAGATAGTAACTGCCTGCTGCACCAGACCATTTTCAAGGCACCATTTTATCATTCTGCAATAATCAATACTGTCCGAGTTTCCGTTAAAGAACTTATTTTCAATGACAGGGAGCAGATTCCCGAGAATAACAAGCTTTGTGTCGTCCGACTTTATCATGCGGACCTTTTCTATCTGCCTGCGCATGTTTATAAGAGTATCATCAAGCTCGGCGATATTACAAAGCTGCATTCTGTCAGTAAATTCGTCCATATACTTTATCAGCTCGGTGATCTCTTCATGGGTCTCATTTTTAAAGCACTGCGAAAGCTGATATGACCTTCCCGTATGTACGAATTCATTAATGGCATCTGCAAGCATTGTCAGGTCGGTAAAATCATTTGTGGTCTGAATGACTGCCGGGTTCACGTTTATGTTTGAATAGAAGGAAGCAGCCATCTTGCAGCCTTTGTATTCAAGGATCTTTGTCAGAAGCTGCAGCATATTGGCAGATGTCCTTGTGCCACCCGAGGTGTCAATGTATATATGGTCATCAACTGTTATTGAGTCGCATATTTCACTTATGACGGCACCCGTTTCTCTGAGAGTGTTTTTGGCGGAATATTCTCTTACAGGGAAAAGAATGTCTTGTGTTCCAACGACCTCCTCGGTTAGACTCTTGAAAAACTCGTAGGTTGTAATTTCCGGCATTGCGTTGCATTTATCGTTTTCGGCTTCATATGACAGAACGGGAATAATTTTATTAATACGCTGTCCCTTTTCTTCAAGATGCTTTTTGAGAAGCCGCAATACAGGCTCATTTGTCTGCGAAGCTTCAATTTCACTTTCCGAACAAAGTCCGTTGGTGTTATATAAACGCTTTGCAGAATTTCCATAAAGGCTGAGATAGGTTATCAGAATATTCAAGTTGCAGCATCCTTTCCGTATGTTGTTTATTCTGTAAACAAATTATAACACATATGCGTTATTTAGTCAACAGAATATGAGTGATTATTACACTTAAAAATGTCAATTTCAATACCCGACATGAAATGCAGTCAGCATTCCCTGTCGGGTATAATGCGTGTCAGAATAAAAACAGGTCGATCTTTCCTTCGTGAGCTTTTCTGTGGCAGCTGTGGCAGAGGGTAATTATGTTGTCCGATGCGGAAGCACCGCTGTCTGAGGCGTATTCGAAAATGTGATGTCCTTCCGGTCTGTCTGTGCTGCCGCATACCTGACATTCGTGGTTATCTCTTGATTTGGCGGATCTTCTTGCTTGCACATCAGCGTAAGGTCTTTTTCTGCTCATTGTTTTCACCTCCTCTTGTCGCAGAGCGTTCCTGCGGTTGAGCTTCGTAAAAGACTTCCTTTCTTGTCCGTGTCGCAAACAGCACCTATTCCTCGCCCGCAAGGAGCAATTGTGGCTTTCTTTATCTGTATTGCACCGGAAAGCCTGGCTGCCTCTTTTGCGGTAAGGTTGTCGATGACTGCTACGACGCTTTTGTTTCTTAATGTACTCATGGGTCACGATCTCCTTTCAAAATGTAAACATCATCATACTGTCGCCCGAGTCGGTCTGAACTGTGCTTTCAATGGAATTGCTGCCGTAGGTTATGGTGAGAATGTGCTCAGTATCTATCATCGGGAAATTGCTTTCATCGGGTACAATGGGGATAATATCAACTTCGCCGTTCTTGCGCTGTACCGAGATGAGATTTCCGCTGACCGAGAGAACGCTGTCGCCTTTTTTGAGTATTTTTATCTTCATTTTGCATTGCCCCTTTCTTTAAATATTTGCTATCCTCTCAAAAATGCGTTCCATTGCCTCCATACCGCCCCATGCTCTTCTTACGTCCTGCGGGTCAAGGATCCTGATATGCTGTGTGATAGTGTTCTGCTGCATTCTCCAACCGTTGACGTTTGCGATGTCGTTCCAGAAAAGTATCCCGCCCATAGTTGGAAAATTGACGTTAGGCATGCTGAATTTGCTAATAATATCGGGGTTTAAAGCGATTGATGCGAGTGCCTTTACAAGTGTCTTTCTGTTCATAGCATTACTTCCTTTCAAATATCATACAGTTTACGAAATGGGGAAGGGATTATGTCGGGACTAATCAAATGTCAAAAATATTGTCAATGATCTCTTCTGCAATTTCCTCGATCAGGTCGATAATGTCACTTAAAAATCCCATGTGCGTTCACCTCCTTTGCGACAGAAAACGGTCATTCGCTGAGATAATGCTTGATGATGTAGTTAAGGGCTTCGGTGGCTGCTGCTGCGATCATAAGCTTGATAATAGGTTTCATAGGGCTTCACTTTCCTTTCAAATTTGACGTTGGTTTATGTTCTTCTGTTATGTATACAGTCCGAAAGTCGGGGAATTAAGCTTTTTGCGGATATTTTTTCGGGCTGTATTTTGGGGGTTACTTGATGAGCTTGTTGACGATGATCTGTGCTGCGATAATTATGACATGCTTGATAATAAATTTCATAGGGCTTCACATTCCTTTCAAATTATACGTTGGTTTATGTTCTTCTGCTATATATACAGTCCGAAAAGCGTGGAATTAAGATTTTTGCGGAATTTTTTTCAGACTGTATATTTGTGTCACTTAAGGAGCTTTTTGATGATACGTATTGCTGTCTTTGCTGTGATGGCTGCGAGTACAAGCCTTGTGATCGGTATCATAGCTTTCACCGTCCTTTATGTTTTTGGCTTTGGTTTATGGCTTTCTGTTATATAT
>CAMCRP010000072.1 GCA_945877315.1 uncultured Ruminococcus sp.
CCTTTCGGGTCGTATTGTTTTTGGCTTACATTATATATACGCCCGTGGAAGAAGCAAATTAAGATTTTTCATGAAAAACTCTCTGCTCGGTTTGAACAGAGAGTTTTTTGATCACCGCAAGGTGTGCGAGTTGCGACTGAAAATTCTGCAAAATCGGGAAAGCGACAGGGCGTTTCAATCACCGCAAGGAGTGCAAGCTGCAACTCGGGCATGCATAAAATACGTAAGCGATCGTGTGTTTCAATCACCGCAAGGTGTGCGAGCTGCAACCGAAAGCCGATGAACAGGTGGATTTCGCTATCCTGTTTCAATCACCGCAAGGTGTGCGAGCTACGACCGATCATCTTTACATAAAACACGACGGAGGCCTGTTTCAATCACCGCAAGGTGTGTGAGCTGCGATATGATATGACAGGAACGACTGCACGAAGTCAGGAGTATCAATCACCGCAAGGTGTGCGAGCTGCGACTGTCACCCAAGTCACTTTGTCACCCGTTTGTCGTTTCAATCACCGCAAGGTGTGCGAGCTGCAACCCCTATATGGTATGACATTGAGGAACGTTGTCACGTGTTTCAATCACCGCAAGGTGTGCAAGCTGCGACGCACCGCTAGAAGATTATATCCTAACTACGCTAAGTTTCAATCACCGCAAGGCGTGCGAGCTGCGACTTAAAATGTAAGGAGCCATTTGATTCGGTAGAAGAGTTTCAATCACCGCAAGGTGTGCAAGCTGCGACGAATAGAATCCGTCATAAAATTCGTAACTGATACGGAGTTTCAATCACCGCAAGGTGTGCGAGCTGCGACCAAAGAAAAACAAGAAGGGTGGCCACGGTTCCCGTGTTTCAATCACCGCAAGGTGTGCGAGCTGCAACTTTCGCTGATTGAGAAATATTTGATGATATCCGTTGTTTCAATCACCGCAAGGTGTGCGAGCTGCAACGTATTGGAAAAATCATAGACGTACTTGAAGAAGAGTTTCAATCACCGCAAGGTGTGCGAGCTGCAACCAAAGATTTTCAGCGGAATCATCCCCAATGTTGGGTTTCAATCACCGCAAGGTGTGCGCACTGCAACATTGGGCATCAGGATACCGCTAATGTCCTTAGGTTTCAATCACCGCAAGGTGTGCGAGCTGCAACACCATAGTTTCTTTGATACTATCATAATTGATGTTTCAATCACCGCAAGGTGTGCGAGCTGCAACTGTATGGACAGAGAGCTTTACCGTCGTCTACAAGTTTCAATCACCGCAAGGTGTGCGAGCTGCAACAGCAAAAATGTACAAATAAACCGCTGCTACAGCTTAACTGATTATTAGTATATCACTGATTTGATAATTTGTCAATATTTTCGGCGTAATAATTCAAATAATCTGATTAGTAATATACGATTTACTAAAACATAAATTACTAATGTATGATTTACCAAACTTTTTCGGCGACAAAAACATAGTTTTGTGTGCCGATAAGGATATATCTGTGAATCACAGGGATCTATTCTTTCCTGCGGCAGAAGCGAGCGTTAAGTTGTTCCTGTACGCTAATATTGCGTTTATAATATCGCTTTTTGCCTTTTTTTAGGGATACATATGTAAGTTCCCCGGATTTTATCAACCCGTATAACGCCTTCTCCACAGATGCTTTTTTTCTGTCGCAATATTGCATAATCTGTTCTTTAGTGTATTCTGCTCCTGTCATTTTAAAAAGCTTTATGATACGGTCAGTAGTTGTATCGTTAGGGTTTAGTGACTCTTTGAATTTATGATAAAAACGTGATTCCGCCACTTTCTTTTTTCTTTGCTGTAACATGTTAATATCTGTATCGTTTAGATTGATGTTGACCTTGTATTCTGTTGTAGCCTGCTTCTTGACGATGATGGATTTGATGCCGGAAATGATATCCGAATATTTTTCTGAAGAGCAATACCGCATTTTTAGCATAATTATTGAAATGATATATGTCATTTCATCGAAATGAGCTTTGAACTTCTTGGTTATCAGTTTTTTTATCTCGGGATTTATATCATCAAGTGCCTTTAAAGTAAAAATCATTATTGTAGGGTGGCGTGTATAGTCGTAGTTGTTTTCATTTTTGTAGGCGGAGCGTACAGCATGATTGATGAGTATGATAAAGAAATACCAGCCTACTTCATAATTGAAAATGGCTTCATAGGTTTTTCGGTACGTATTGTCTGATCTGACTAATTCACGATAGAATGATTTAAAGCTACCGATAATTTCGGGTTTGTTGCTTTGTATGTTCCTGAGCAGAAAAACAAAAAGCAGGATGGTTTCATAAAACTCGGGGACTTCGGGAAAATGTGTATTCCGGGGTACTTCTTTAATTTTAGAATTGAACGCATAGGCAAGAGAGTCGTCGTCATGTGCACAGTATTTGCGATAGGCACTCATTATCTTTCTATATAATGAGTCGCTGAATTGCATGTTTGTACTGTCGGTGTTTTCGTCCTGCTTGAAAAATATCTTAAAAAAAGGATTCCATCTGGTATCTCCGGTTGTTATCGGTATCACATATTGCTCATAAAACTGCTTGCACATCATTTTAATGGAGGTTTGATGTTCTTCTGTAAAATCGCAAAGGCTTACTGTAATGTAAGAATAATAAATGGCGTCGTAGATCATTGCTGTCCATAATGCCTCTTTGTCTTTTGCAGATAATTTCGATTTGTTTATTAGACTCGTTACTTTTTGTGAGTCAAACAGATTTATTATATCCTGAATTGAACTAAGTGAGTCACGAATCCCGGTGTACTTATCGTAATCAAACATGGAACCTTCTATTTGTGCCGCAGAAAAAATTAGGCTGTCCCAAAATGCTTTATTTTTAATAGGCGGCTTGGCGTTTTCTGGGTTTTGCTCGATTTGAGCAAGGTTTATATATTTCTCTTTGAGAAAATCTTCCGCTGTTACGTCTTTATCGGGAAAATCCCTGCCTATAGCCGCTGTTAACTCTTTTTCAGTCGGGATTTCGCTATAAATCCCTGTTATATCCGGGGAATAGCCGGTTTCATCGGTCATAGAGCTTGATACTCGCATGAACCTATCGATGTGTTTTTTTAACCAATGGAGTTTGTCTGTAACGCAGGCGTCGTCGGTGGGAAATAGTATATTGCAGTCATAAGCGTATTTCTTGAAGAGAGAATAAGAGGTTATCTCAGAATAACATAGCTCTACTACTTTATTTATAATATACATTTGAGCAGGGGAATAAGATTCTTCTCCCTTTTTACAATCTAAGTAATAGAACTTCTTTTCCTTTTCCCCAAATACCGCTTTCTTGACTATTTCGAAGAGATTTTCTGAATCAGGGCCTGAATAGATGAAAGGTAATAATTTACAAATTATCTGAAAGTCGGTGGGCATAATTGTTTCCACGAAACCGGTATTATAACAGTCATCTTTAAAATATGAGGGCTGAATAGCAGTAAACAAGTGATTCATCAATTCATAACATAGGTCTGAATTTGTTGCGTTTACATAGCTTCTTACACGAAATATTGTGAGCAATTGAACTACCTCCTCCTGATAAAATACAGAAAAAAATATTGACGAATGTTATAGGTAGATTATACCACATATTAAATGGCATGTCAAGACTAAATAGAGTCATTATATAACCAAATCAAGGTCAAAATAAAAATTAAGCAAGTTATTAGTATGTGCTTAATCTTACTTAAATCAGATAATAACTAAGTGGTGTCAAAAAAAGTTCGTTAACTTTGGTTATTGCTTTATGCATGATTTCCTGATATACTCTAATTGTAAAAAGTTGCATGCGACATCATTCACTTGGCTCCCCGGAGGCTCTTGAAAATAATATCAAGAATCAGGTTTCATAGTTCCAAGGCTTTATATGTGTGACCTGCTCCGGGGATTCTACCTAATTAAGAAAGGAATGTATACTATGGTAAAAGAACTTACAATGGCAAACCCTCCCCCCGATGAGGTGCGCAAATACCTTAGTGAGTTGGCAAAAAGACTTGATGATATTGGCTTTGAGCTTAATGTTTTCAAGAGTGAGATGTCTTCACGCTTCAAACTCAAGATCCAAAAAGATCTTCCGATTTTTACGAATGTCATTGTGATTCCTATTAAGGAATCCGTTGCCTACAGTAAAATCAAACGTTCCGCCGAGAAATCGGTTGAAGCCCTGATCGTCAATGATAAGCTTGAGTGTACGCCCGTTAGCTTCAATGGTGACGAGCTTACAGGTCAGGGGTTCAAGAAGAAGCTAATGATGTTCAGGGAATACGGTCTTATGACGGACAAGGATTACTCGAAGCTGTTTGACCTGTTCATGGCATCTGCCAAGTTCGGTCTGGAATCGACCGTTGAGTATAACGAGGAGGGACTGACCGGAGATCATCGGTATGTCATTTACAAGGGCGACCGAATCCCTGTACATCCCCCTGACACGGCAATGGGTGAAAGGCTTGACCCTCATCTTCGCAGCACCTTTGACAGCTTCATCAGCTGTGCTCCGCCTGGAAAATCCCTTCTGCTGCTTCTTGTTCAGCTGACGGGGCTGTCGATGGAGATCATCAAGGCACTGCCGCCGGATAAAAGAAGAAACTGCCTGCAAACGGTGCTGCCCTATATCTGGGGTGACAGCGGCTGCGGTAAGACGACCATCTCCAAGGCGTTCTTCGATGCCCACGACGAGAGCAGGTTTATCGCTCTGTCAACCTCTACGGAAGCTGCGATACAGAACAAGCTGTCCTCCGTGTTCGGCGGCGTTATTGTAATAGATGACGTCCAGCACACGGGGATAGGAAAGTGTTCCTCCAAAACCACGGAGAAGCTTGAAGCTGTTATCCGTACTTTCGGAGATATTGGTGCGGAGAAGGCGACAGCCGCCGGAAAGCTCTCCGAAACGGGGGCTTGGGCAGTAGTAACAGCGGAATCAATATTCACGGCGGTGGAATCAAGCGTTCTCAGACTTCTCCCTATCAAGTTTTCTTGCGGTGAGATAGACTTTGAGCGGGTTCAGCACCTTGAAAATTGCAAAGGAGATACCGATGAGTTTTTCCAAAACTATTTGAAATGGTTCCTGTCCCAGGTCACTGTTAAAGACGGTGAGATACTCGACATTAGGAGGCTGACAGAAGGCTATCATGCTGCCAAGAGCGAAATTATTAACGCATACGGAGATATTCCGCATGCAAGAATAAGCGACAATCACTGTCAGATGCTGAACTTCTTCAACTTCGTTTCGGACTTCTTCGGAAGGATAGGCGTTGAAGACAGCAAACTGGCTGACCTTAAGAAGGAAATGCTGATTTGCCTTCATGATTCCGCAATGCTTCAATGTGCCCATGTATACGAATCTTCTCTGCCGTATTATATATGTCGGGTAATTGAGAGTATTATTACCGAAGGGAATATAGCTAAATTCTCGAATGCGGTTGACTCTCCTGCGGAGATTGAAGTGAAAGAGGACTCAGTAAAATTAGCTGATGCGTATAAGAAGGACAACTATCTTATCTTTACTGCTTCGCAGCAACGGGAGTTGTTTTCGAAAATAAGGAAATCCTTGCCCAATGGCAGTAATGTTAGGGGGAAGGATATAAAGCAAGCATTGATTTCGATGAGGGCACTGGTAGATCCTCGCAACGATGAACTTCTTACATATCTTTCGAAGGAGAATCGTATCAAGATAAACAATAAGGAGACAAGGGTGCTCAAAATCAAAACCAAATTTCTGAAGGAGGAAAGATATTATGAATGAATATAACTTTAGTAAATTAAACGAATGTGAACAGCTAGGTGCTTATGAAGGGATGATAAAAACTCCTGAGCAAGCCGATAATGTTATAAGCGGATATATCTGCAATAACAAGGGCAAAACTGCTTGCCTTGCAAATTTTCTGGAAAGAATCTCTGATTTGGTTCCTACGAAGAAGTGGTTTGATTATTTCTTTCATTGCTGTTGTTACGCTACTTCTTGCAGCAAGTTCAAAGTAGCTGTTGACAGGGCAAAAGAATTAGTCAAAAGTAGCAAGTCGAAGAAGCTTTCAGAGACAAATTTCATTGAAATTGAAAATCTCTATCTTACTAATAATGAGATATTCAAAGATGAGGGTCTGTTGAAAAAAGCGGCAAAAATGGCGTATAAACGCAGTAGTGATAGTCGATATAAACTCTTCTGCGATTATGCGTATGTATATGTGTCAAATGATTTTGACGAATTGATCGGTGCGTTAATTTATTTGTCAATGAACATAAAAACGTGTAATCGCATTGAAGATAAGCGATATATTTTCTATGTTCAATGCCTGACGTTGGCAAGGATAATTAGGATAGAAGGGTTTGAGTCCGTAAATGAAAACCTAATTGAGAGCCTGTATTCCAGATGCATTTTATATTGTCGGGAGTACAGCAGCTTTGACTCTGATATCATGCACAAGTGTTATCCTTCCCGCAGATTTAATTTGTTTAGAAAGATAACCGAATACAATTGCTCCGAGGTGGCACGAATCTTTGAGAGCCTGGGTTTGCGTCTTGGATCAGGCTTCACTCATAAGCTTTATGAAGCTGTAATGATTGCAAAAGAAGGTGATAGATACAGTTCTGAAAAAAAGCTATTAATGGCTCAAAAAAGTGTCTTTTTGTCGAACTCTATGCCGAAGCCCGAGTTAAGCCCGTTTGACTCAAGACAATTTTTATTATCTGACACTCCAAAATCAAAAAAATTATGTCGAACAAATCTGTCGTTACTGCCCGAGGTGAAAGGAAACAAAACCCACCCGGGCGATATCGAAACAGACTTCATTGATATCCGATAAAAAGTATTCGCACAGAATACAAATATATATTATTTATTAAGAGGAGGAAATTTCTATGGACAACAACAATTATTTCACCAGCTTCGACCAGGTCCCCGTTGTTATTGACGCGAAAATGCTTTCAAAGGTGATGAGCATCTCCCTTAGCAAAGCCTATGAGATGTTCAGGAGCAAGGGCTTTCCCTGCATCTCTCTCGGCAGACGCAAGGTAGTGCCTAAGGACAAGCTTATTGAATGGCTGAATCGTTCTGCCGGGGCAATCGATTATTACAGGAGGTAAATGATGGCTGACAACACACGGCCGAACGATTCCGAGCCTGTCAAGAAGCCCCGCAAAACCAAAGCTGCCAACGGTGCCGGAGGGATCCGGCGCCGCTCTGACGGCAGATATGAGGCACGACTGGTCATCGGGTATCGTGACAACGGCAAACCCAAGCGAATTTCCATTTACGGAACCACTGAGCGAGAGGTCAGACGCAAGCTGACCGAAACAAAATATCAGCTTGACAACGGTACATATTGCGAAAAGGACAACACGACATTTGTCAGCTGGATGCTTAAATGGCTTGATATCTACGCTAAGCCGGGAATCAAACCATCGACCTACACAAGCTATAAGACCTACATAAACGGTCATATAGCTCCTTATTTTCACAATATAAAGCTGCAGGATCTACAGCCCGACAGACTTCAGCAGTTCCTTAACTACAAGTCAGTTGACGGAAGGCTTGACGGCAAAGAAGGCGGGAACTCTGCAAAAACCGTCCTCAACATTAAAAACATGATACACGCTGCCTTGAAACAGGCTTGCATCAACGGCTTAGTAAGCAGAAACATTGCCGACCTTGTAAAGACGCCTAAACAGGTCAAAAAGGAAATGCGTGTCCTCACTATCGAGGAACAGACTGCACTTGCAAATGCCGCACGAGCTGACAGGTACGGTATCCCCATAATTCTTGCGTTATACACGGGAATGCGTGTAGGGGAGATACTTGCTCTGAAAGAGGAGGATATCGAAACGGAAGGTGAGAACCCTGTAATACACGTCCGTGCCAGCATGAAGCGTGAGTACAAGGAGGGCGTTACGGCAAACACAGCTGAGTATTACGGCGACCGTGATGAAAACAAGACCGTTCTCATGCGAAGCTCTCCCAAAACGTACACAAGTATTCGTGATATACCGCTGATTCCCGAAGCTGTTGAGATCCTGAACAAACAGCTACTGTACAATAAAGAGGACAGGTTCAATGCGGGTATGGCGTATTCCGATTACGGATTTATCTTTTCAAATCCTCTGGGGCAGCCCTTTGACCAGCGGACTTACGCCGACAACTTTGAGCGGATAGTAAAGGCGGCGGGTATAGACAAGGTAATACAGCTGGGAACGAATGATGCTTCCGTCGGGTTCCACACGCTTCGTCACACGTTCGCAACAAGAGCTGTTGAGAACGGCATGGATATTCTTGTATTGTCAAAGATATTAGGCCATGCCCAGGCAAGCACGACTGTAAATATCCCATATGGGCACACCCACCAAAGCAGCTATATTTCGATACAAAAAGCGTTACCATTCATCCCGAACGGTAACGCTTTTTCAAATTCCTTACAAAATAATAACCTCGTTTATTTCCTTCTCCGAGCCTTTCAACTATGGATTTTTCGCCGTAAAGCTGTATGTTATCAGCAGAAGAATTTTGCCAAGCAGCGCCAACAGAGCTGCTCCCAACGAATAGAAAAGCCCCTCGAAAACAAGCATGGTTTTAAGCTGTTTTCCCGTCATTCCCACCGATTGAAGCACCGCAAATTCATGCCGTCTTGCCAGAATTTTCGTCAGCACGGCATTGAGGAAATTCAGCACGCCCACAAGCCCCGCGATAAAGCTGAGTGCGCCGCCCAATATTACGAACATACTGCGGAAGGAGAGTCTGAATATCCAACTGTATAAATTCCAATAATACCCACAAATTAATTTGGAGGTATTAGGCATACTTAACCATCTAAATCAAAACATTTGACATTTTCGATTTTGAAAGGTGCTGCATCATCATTCTTTAACTCGACCGTAATGGTTTTGTCAAGGATATATTCACAAACTGTATCTATTTCTAATGTTCCTGTTTCCTTTACTGCTTCTTTTATCAGCTCACTCAAAACTTTTTCAAAGAATAGGTTTATGTATTTTTCTTGATCACATTCAATATCATCGATAAGATCATCTATGTTTTTTAAATTAAGACCGTATTTTACTTTAAACAGATTCAACTTCGAGCCTGTGTAACCATCGACCATTTTTTTATATTTCGGTAAAGAATAAAGAAGTATACCATTTTTCTCTGCATTACGCAAACAATAATAATCATTAATGAAGTAGCTGACGATTACATTATTCCATTTTTTTCTCTCATGTTTAGCTGAATATTTTTGATAGATATTAATTGAATATTGAAATAAATTTCTTTCTTTTACATATCTACTAATTATTTCTTCTGTCCAAGTGGTTATTGCGACTTTTCTTTTAGCTTCATCTAGCTTACTGACGTTTTTTACGAAATATTCAGATTCTTTAATAAGAGACTTTCCGAGCTTTTCCAATTCTGATAAAGCTTTTTGGTAATCCTCTTCAGATTCCGGTCTTTGCGACTCGACACCTGCATCGCTCCACCATTTTTCAGCTGCTTGGAGCCTTATCGCATTATCAGCTCGAACATTATGATTCTGCACTTCTCTTAGCAGATGAATAGTATTTATATAGTTTTTCAAAGCCTTGACAGAACCATCTTTTAAGATTTTGTCGCTTTTTTCTAGCACCCAGCCTGAATCTTTTATGAGCTTATACAGATTACTTACACCCATGATGTATTTTCCGTCGTAACTATAAGGTTTTATTGTATCTTGTGTATAATGAAGGAAAAGAAAAAGTGAACCATCTATATTCTCTTTAACATATTCGTTTAGTTTATTTGCCTGATCATCTGCAAAAAGTATGCCTGGCAATGAATCCAACAGATTTTTCTCAGCCATTTTTCTTCTCCTTTCTTCTTTTTCTTTGTTTCTCCATTATGTAATCATACGAATATATCTGCGGTCTTGTATACCCTATACCGATCACTAGATCGTTTCTTGTTCGATTAATAACAGAATTGGGATCAGCTTTAGATTTAAGGTTATACTCATTAAAATGCAGATCTTTAAAATTAGGATTGGATAAAGATATTTTACCGTTTTTACCATTTACTTCTGTAACCTTTCCGGTAAAGCATCTTGGTTTTCCGTCCTTATCACAGAGAACGAAAGGTATATACATTCTTCTCAATGACATGAAAGAATTCTCATCGATTTCTTGAAGATGTCTTTTGATTGCTTGTATATCGTCAGGGGTTTCAAATTTTTGTGTTGACGACATCGACAATACATACATATACTTCATAAACGGTGAAATGTTGCTGCCGCTAGTCAAATTGCAATAATCACGGCAGATTGTGTTGATAGTCTCCCATTCATCCTCTGTAAACTTTGTCAGGCGGCACTCGTTAAGCTCACCTCTGAGCTGCAATTCGGAGCCGGCTTTCCATATCCAGAAGATCCTAAGCATGAGCTGAAGTGCACTGCCGTTTGTTTTTACCGCATCATAATACTTTTTTATAAATCCAAATATCTCCCCGCATCTTTCACGGACTTTATCGGGGATAACATCATACTCATTTTCCTGCAGCTCATTGAGACATCTCATTTCTTTAGTATTTAGTTCATTGTAACAAACTAGCCAGATATATGAAGCACGGTCATGAGGTAAAGCATTTTCAAATATTTCATTGAATCTATGATCTGATCTCTTCTCAAATCCTTCAATCTTTATATTGCCAAAACTAGCCAGCATAAACTGAAATTTGGAGGTATGCCCTGAGAGTTCATCGATGCCTGTTATATCACGATGATATATCTCATTGCTGTTTATCTGATCTATGATGTTAGCAATATGGCTTGAATAGCGCAATTTTTCCAGATCTGAGTGCTTTCCTTCGCACCATCTTTCAAAAAGCTTGAATAATGTATTATAAAAGAATCCGTTTGTGGGATTATTATAGATTATCTGCTCGATCTCATTAAACATGGTAGGATAATCAGACAAGAATCCTGCACCGTCTTTACCATTGAGCAATTCATTATATTCAGAGAGCAAGATATTGCAGTGTGCCTTTTCATTGATGAGCTGATCGCAGATATTCCTGCTCTTCGAGTCACGGCCGTTCGCATCCGGAACCCAAGCTTTTTTGAACTGATCAATCGCATTATTACATCTTTCGAGTGCATTTTTGATCTGAACCAAATAATCTTTAAGCGTCTTTTCTTCGCAGGTGATATCTCCGTTCTTTATCCTATTTAACTTCTTAGAATAATTTTCTCTGATAAATATAATGTAGGTCAGTTCAAAAGAATGATAAATATCAAATCCATCTCTTATGATCGTCTCCAACTTATCAGTAATAACATCAAGATGCTCCTGGATATAGGACCAGTTATTTGATTTGCTTTTTGAATTAGGACCATTCTGCCGCAGAAGTATAATTAGTGAATTTACTATCTCACTGTCTCCTTCTCCGGACAATGTTGATAACTTTATATATTGATCTAGTATCTGTATGATCAGATCAAGATACGCCTTATCCACTTGTTCTGGTGTATTGAATCCTTTATTGTCCTCAAGATATATCCTTGCTTCATCAGTGCTTCTGAAATCAAAATAAAATGTGCCGTTACGTTCAATAGTTCTGATCCATGGTATCTCGTTTTCAGCAAACATATAAATTTCTCTTGATTCTGAAGAATAATAAGTTTTTCCAAGCTCATCGTCGATAAAGCTTAAAGCTAGTGAACGTGGTGTATATATATAAAACTGGGTAAAAACAGCAATGCACTTCTGGAAATTATCCAGCTTATTAACAATGTCTTCATAATCGTTTTTCTCCTCAGTGGGAAAACCCAGCAGGTCAAGCAGAGATCTGTCGATATGTATAACTGAATCATGCTTGTATTTATGGAATAGATCTTTAAGTTTATTGTTATGGTATTTATAAAAATGATCTCGTTCGCAAGCAAAATGTTCTTTAAGCGGGTCGTGAAGAATTATGGTAAGACGATAAAAATATGTAAATAAGTCAGCACCGATTTCCTTGAGATCGTTCCAGAATTTATCGTCAGGGTCAACATTTCCGTATGCTTTGAACATATCTCTGACGCCAGTAATCTCATCATCTGAGAGTTCACGTGAAGCCTGAACTATCCATTCTTCGGCATCAAAGTACAGATCAGCTTCTGAATGCACATTATTGTTATTTTTCACACGGAAAGACTTATTAGACGGCAGAAAGTCAAATCTTTTGCATTTTTTTGAAAGATCATACTCATAACTACTGTATAATATAACAAATCTTCTTCCTCTGTTTATAAGATATTTATTAAGCTTTTGTGCTTCCTTCTGCGAGATCTGTAAATTGTTTATCTGCAAAGCCGAACAGTCCCAGATGAGCAATATCTTTGCGTCTGAGTCACACTGTTCTATCCGTTCCATCAACATATTTATCTTTTCAAATATTTCACCACTGTTATCAAAGTTCAGGCTGATATTTGTAGAATCAATAAACAGAACGGGATATTTGTGGGCATTGAATACATCTACTGCTATCGAACCAAGCATGATACTCTTGCTTGAAGCCGATTCTCCCATAAGAACAATCGGTTTGCTGTTATCGTATTTCTGTCCGTCAGGCATTAGTCTGTTATTCAATGCAGCTTCTGTAACTGCCATGAGTGTTTTTTTGTATTCACGCTCAACAATAAAGTTGGCACTTTTTGAATATGCATACCATTGTGGTCCGTCAGAGGTGCTGCTTTCAAGGAACTTTTCAAATGCTCTTTCACGGTCGGTTTTTCCTACCGGAAGATTGTTTTCAAGCAGCCCTCTGTTTAACAGGGTAACTATTCCGTGTGTGCCTATCAGGTCTGTTTCGGGGATAGAATACTGCATATCGTTTGAAAAGAATAATACATTTGCTTCTTCACTTATAGTATAAGTATCAAACTCAAAGATGATGTCCCTTAAAATATCACCGAGTAACTCTCTATAAAACTCATAGTTATTTTTTTCATTTAATTCTTTTGCCGTATCCGCAGCTATATCATCTACGCCGAAAAAAGAAATTCTTCGTTCAAAGTCTTTTGTTTTAAATACATTTAGTAACGAATTATCAAGATCAAATCCAATAACGTATAAATGACTGAGATTTTTCAGATAGCTTTTCAATAAACCATGTAAGGAAAATTGAGATGAAATTTGGTCAATATCAGAAAAGTAAATGAATGGTATATTCTGTTTGTTTGGAATCGGATTACCTTGACCCAAAATATAAGAATCTGTTTTTTTACCATTGACTGCAAACTTTATAGCATAGTCAAAATTGTCAGACTCATGGATGATTGCAGACCATTTCAGATTGCAGATACTTTCTGTAATATCCTCCTCTTTTGCATTTTTTCCTATAAACAAGAAACAATGCTGATGATTGGTGTTTGAAATTATCTGATTTGCAAGCAATTTTTTTTCAATATTATCTAACATAGCACCCTCCATAAAAAGACTATAATAAAATGTTAGTAGCTTCATCGGCAAAAAATTCTCATCTCAACAATAGTTGAAACATTAAGTCACATCTTGTAAGCATCAGCATTGTTGATAGAATCATTTTCTTTGATATAATCAAGTGTGAGAGATGGCTGATGATTTATAAGCAGCGACGATTACTAACAACGGCATCTCCAGCTTAATCACATTATCTTCAAACAGAACAAACTCGCCGTTTGAACAGGTCTTACTTTATGTTATATGTCATACTTCTTCCAAGCATTATACATTTTTTTCTGTAATGACAGTTACCCTTAGTGAAAAAAAT
>CAMCRP010000073.1 GCA_945877315.1 uncultured Ruminococcus sp.
AACGGGATTTTCCGTTACTCCCGAGGACAGGGCGCAGGCAGTGTTCAGAGAGATACTCGGAAATATCAATCAGCGTATTGCCAATATGTCCAACGAGGTTTATCTGTCTGCCAGCGGAATACAGTTTCAGATAAAGTAAAAGAGAGGAGCAAAAATATGACCTTTGAAGAATTTATTCTGGAAGCCCGTGAAATGGGTGCTTCCGATATTCATCTGACAGTCGGCGCACCTACCGTTGTACGTATAAACGGCGAGCTTTGCAAGTTCAAGGATCTGTCCGACACGGTTGTAAACAGAACTATCCTTGCGATTCTTAACGCCGAGCAGGAGCAGCAGCTCACCAAGGGCAATGACATTGACTTCTGTTTCCAGCTGGAAAACGGCGCAAGACAGCGTGTAAACGTGTTCAGACAGTGCGGCCGCCTTGCCTGCTGTATCAGACTTCTGAACGACAATATCCCCACTCTGGAATCGCTGAAAATGCCCGCAGTTCTGTCGGAGCTGGCTGAAAAGAAGAGAGGACTTATCCTTGTAACAGGCCCTACCGGTTCGGGTAAATCCACCACTCTGTCCGCTATGGTAGACCACATCAACAGGACCCGTGCATGCCATATCATTACCATTGAGGACCCTATTGAGTATAAGTATGTTCAGGACAAGGCTACCATTCATCAGCGTGAGGTCGGAAAGGACGTTACCTCCTTCAGCTATGCTCTGAGAAGCGCACTGAGAGAGGACCCCGATGTTATCCTCGTGGGCGAAATGCGTGACTACGAAACTATTTCCCTGGCAATGACCGCTGCCGAAACAGGACATCTGGTGCTTGCTACACTGCATACTTCGGGTGCTGCGGAAACCATCGACAGAATCATTGACGCTTGTCCTCCTCATGCACAGGATCAGGTAAGAGCACAGCTTGCCAATATGTTCCAGGGCGTTGTTTCTCAGCTGCTTCTTCCCACTACTGACAAGAAGAGCCGTGTTGCCGCTCTTGAAATCCTCACAGGAACAGACGCTGTAAAGAACCTTATCAGATCTAACAAGGTTCCTCAGATGGAATCCGTTATGCAGACAGGCTCCCGTCAGGGAATGTGTTCTCTGCAGGACAGCCTTGTAAGACTGTACAAGAAAAACATTATCTCCTATGAAACTGCTATGGAGTATGCGACCGACAAGGCAGAGCTGGAAAAGGCTCTCCGTGCAGATGCAGGCTTCTGATTTTCGTATATATCCATATCAAAAAAGCCGTCCTATCAAGGGCGGCTTAATTTTTTGGAAAAAACAGTATAAATTTAAGATGACGAAGTCCGTCGGGAATGCTCCTGAGATGGGACTTTCCATTCCTTCCGTCCTTTCTCAGGGGGACGGGTATCTGCGTGATCTTCGCACCCGAAAGGGCAAATTTTGCAATAATTTCCGTGGCAAACTCCATTCCTCCGCAGCTAAGACCGAGGGCAAGGGCGGCTTCACGGTCAAACCCTCTTATGCCGCAGTGAAAATCGTAAACGTCCGTCTTAAAGCGAATTCTCCCCAGAAAAGACAGCAGGGGAACGCCGAAATATTTGTGGGAAAAGGGCATTGCGCCTTCCTCGATTCCGCCCGCAAAACGATTTCCCATAACCAGCGGAAACCCTTCACGAAGCTTTTCAACAAAGCCGTTCAGATGATAAAAATCATAGCTTTTGTCGCAGTCGCCCATGATTATGTATTTCCCCTTTGCCGCCCTGATACCGCCTAAAAGTGCGTTTCCGTAGCCCTTTTCGGGGACGGTCACCACCCTTGCGCCGTGTTCGGCTGCGATTTTCGGGGAACTGTCGGTGCTGCCGTTGTCGGCTATGAGAATTTCCGAGGAAATACCGTTTTCCGATATGAACCGTTTTGCCTCCTCAATGCAGAAGGCGACGGTTTTTTCTTCGTTCAGACAGGGCATAAGAATGGTGAATTCGCAGTCGTTCATGGGTGATTTCCGCCTTTCGTATAATTTTATTATAACAATTAATTTATGAATTGTCAACAGTTTATCGGGCGATTTTTCCCGCAAATTATCGCTTATCGGGCTTGAATTTTTTTCGTAAATGTGGTATAATTTTTATTGAACGCCGATGAAATTTCGACGGTGAATTTTATGAAAACGGAGAAAAAATATGACTGTAAACGAAATTATCGCAAGTGAATTTAAGGTAAAGCAGGAGTATGTTGATAACATTATCGGCTTTATCGACGACGGAAAAACTATCCCCTTTATCGCCAGATACCGTAAGGAATTCCACGGTTCCATGGACGACCAGAAGATAAGAGAAATAAGCGAAAGGCTTACATATCTGCGAAATCTGAACGCAAGAAAAGAGGAGATAATCTCACTTATCGACCAGCAGGGAAAGCTTACCGATGAGCTTAAAGCAGACATTGAAAAGGCTTCGGCTATGGTGGAGCTGGAGGATATTTACCGTCCCTTCCGTCCAAAGAGAAAGACAAGAGCGTCCGTGGCAAAGGAGAAGGGTCTGGAGCCGCTTTCCATGCTGATACTTATGCAGAATCCCAAGACCGAACCCGAAAAGGAAGCCGAGAAGTTCATTTCCGAGGAAAAGGGCGTTGCGTCTGCGGAGGAGGCAATTGCGGGTGCTTGTGACATTATTGCAGAGCAGATATCCGATAATGCGGAGCTTAGAAAAAGGCTTCGTGACCTGTACAAAAAGAAGGGCATTATCTCCTCGAAGGCTGTTGACCCCGAGGACGAAAACAGCGTTTACAAGAACTATTTTGACTTTGAAAGCCCCATTTCAAAGGCGGCACCCCACCGAATCCTTGCCCTGGACAGAGGTGAGCGTGAGGAGAAGCTGAAGGTTTCCGCTACTCTGCCCGACAATGGGGGAGAAAACCTTATTATTTCGGAGTTTGTGAAGAACTCTTCTCCATGCGGCGAGCTGGTGAAGGCTGCCTGCGAGGACAGCTGGAAACGCCTTATCAGCCCGTCCGTGGAGCGTGAGATAAGAAACGAGCTTTCGGAAAATGCGGCGGAACAGGCTATCAAGGTGTTTGCGTCCAACCTCCGTCAGCTTATAATGCAGCCGCCTGTAAAGGGTGCTGTTACCATCGGACTTGACCCCGGATTCCGCACAGGATGCAAGGTGGCTGTTGTTGATGAAACGGGAAAGGTGCTTGACACGGGCGTTATTCACGTTACTTTGGGAAGTGCCAAGGGCATTGCCGACGGAAAGCGCATTATTTCGGGAATGATAAAGAAGTACGGCGTTACCGCTATTGCTATCGGAAACGGTACGGCGTCCCGTGAAACGGAAAGCTTTACTGCCGAGCTGCTGAAGGAAATTCCTCAGAAGGTGTCCTACATGGTTGTTTCCGAGGCGGGAGCGTCCGTTTATTCCGCTTCAAAGCTGGCTGCGGAGGAGTTTCCAGAGTATGATGTTTCCCTGAGAAGTGCGGTTTCCATTGCAAGGCGTTTGCAGGACCCGCTGGCTGAGCTTGTAAAGATTGACCCCAAGGCTATCGGCGTCGGACAGTATCAGCACGATATGCCGAAAGCACGTCTTGATGAGGCTTTGGGCGGCGTTGTGGAGGATTGCGTAAACTCCGTCGGTGTTGACCTGAACACGGCTTCGTTCTCCCTGCTTTCCTATGTTTCGGGAATAAACAGCACCGTTGCGAAAAATATTGTGGCATATCGTGAGGAAAACGGCAGATTTACCGACAGAAAGCAGCTGATGAAGGTGCCGAAGCTGGGCGCAAAGGCGTTTGAGCAGTGTGCGGGATTCCTTCGTGTCCGTGACGGCAAAAATCCTCTGGACAACACCGCCGTTCACCCCGAAAGCTACAAGGCGGCTCAGCAGCTCATGGAGCTTTGCGGCTATACCGTCAGCGACATTACCGAGGGAAAGGCGTCCGAGATAGCTTCGGCGGCGGAAAAGATTGGCTTTAAGAGCATTTCCGAGAAAACGGGAGTGGGCGTTCCCACACTTTCGGATATTGCAAAGGAGCTTGTAAAGCCGGGACGTGACCCCCGTGACGAGCTGCCCCCTCCGCTTATGAGAAGCGGCGATGTTATGTCTATCGAGGACTTGAAGCCGGGTATGGAGCTTATGGGAACTGTCCGAAATATCGTTGATTTTGGCTGCTTTGTGGATATAGGCGTTCACGAGGACGGACTTGTTCATATTTCCAGAATTTGCGACAGATTTATCAAGCACCCCCTTGAAGCGGTGAAGGTCAATGATGTGGTAAAGGTGACTGTCCTTGATGTAGATGTGAAGAGAAAGCGTATCTTCCTGACAATGGTGGGGGATAAGGGAAAGAAGTAACCTTTTCGATTATTTGCAGATTTAATAAATAATTTACAGGATTTTTTGTTATTGCTTCGACAATTTGTTGACAAAACGATAAGGTGTGCTAAAATATAACTATAGCACTCTGCTGTTGAAATAAAGCATTAAAGGTTGCATCTGCAAACTGCCGGGGGGACATTCTATGAATAATTGGGACAAAGCAAGCATTTTGACTGATAGAAAAAAGCTGGAAAAGCTGCTGGATAATTCGACTATCAAAAGCGTTATTTCCTACTATCGGTTTAAGGAGGTCGTTGCAGAAAGCAGCAAGGACGGCTGCTATTCGCTGGCTGCCTTTTCGGTCAGAAGATTTTCCTATCTTTTCCACACCTATGGCAGCGAGGTAAGGCAGTATATTTCCGAGATGATAACATCTTACATAAATGAAATGCTTTCCGAGGGGGAATATTTTGCTTCGGCAGGCGACAATAAGATGCTCATTTATATGAGGGGGACATACAGCGAGGCAATAGGCGCATCAAGGTGTATTTCGACGAGCTGTCACATATGATGGCGCTGGATAAGTGTCATATGAAGGTCACATTTGCCTGCGGCGTTTACCAGATACGGGATAACAGCGAGAACATAAATGATGTGATAAACAAGGCGGGTTCCGCTATGCAGACGGCTTTTGACATACCGTCCTGCATTACCGAGGTGGTTCACTATTCCGACAAGGTGTACGAGAGTGTGCTGCGAAATCATATTATCGAAAATGACCTTGTTAATGCTGTTAAAAACAATGAGCTTATTGTGGAAATACAGCCGAAATTCGATATGAAAACAGCGAATGTGTTTCTGCGGAGGCGTTAGTCCACTGGATGCACCCCGTTCTCGGACGTGTCGTTCCCGATGATTTTATCCCCTATGCGGAAAAGACGGGTTACATTATCGACATTGATATGTTCGTGCTGGAAACTGTCTGCAAATATATGCGCAGCTGGGCAGAAAGCTGATCGAAAGCATCGGCAAATCCGAAAAGAGCGTTATTCTGCTAAAGCATATCATTGCAATGGCACATGATATGAATATGACCGTTGTTGCGGAGGGTGTTGAAACGGAGGAACAGGCAGGTGTGCTCAAGTCTATAGGCTGCGATATTGCCCAGGGATTTTTGTACTCTCACCCGCTGTCTATCGACAAGTTTGAAGCTTCTGTATTTGGCAGAGTTCTGCCCGATGGAGCTTTTGTATAATTATTTCCCGAGGGCTATTCTGTCCTCGGGATTTTGCTTTTTGCGGAATTTTTCTGCGGTATATTGACTTTTTCCCCGATTTGCATTAAAATATAAAGTGAAAAGAAATGAAAGGACAATCAAAATGTCACTTGGCAAAATAAGGCGGCTGATACTTGCCGCATTTCCGAATATAAATGAAAAAAAACTGTACAAGCTCCATCGTTCGGCAGTGAAGGTAATGCGTTCACGGCTGCTGCTGGAGGGATTTTATAAGCTTTGGGATTACACCATATACTGCGGCGGACGGGAGGTTCGGGTGAGAATTTTCCGTCCCGAAAATGAGTTTTCCGACAAGGTGATAATGTTTTATCACGGCGGCGGCTGGGTGACTGACGGCGTTGAAACGTACACCGAGGTTTGCAAGCGGCTTGCAAATGAAACGGGCTGCCGCATTATTTCCGTAGATTACGGACTTGCTCCCGAGCATAAATTTCCCGAGGGGCTGGCAGACTGCTACAATGCGGCACTGGAGCTTTCAAGGCGTCCCTGGCTGTTTGGCGTTGAGGGGAAAAAGAAGCTGGTGCTAATGGGGGACAGTGCAGGGGGAAATCTGGCGGCTGCCGTTTCCGCATTGGCAAGGGACAGGAGAGATTTCAAGGTGTCGGCGCAGATACTTATCTATCCTGCTGTATGGTGCGATTACAACGAGGAAACTACGCCCTTTGAGTCGGTCAGAGAGAACGGCAAAAGCTATATTCTCACCGCCGCACGAATGAGGGATTATATGGAGTTGTACAAAAGCTCCGACGAGGATTACAAGTCCCCCTATTTCTCACCGCTGCGGGCGAAAAGCTTTAAGCATCTTCCGCAAACGCTTATCATAACCGCCGAATATGACCCCCTTCGTGATGAGGGTATCGCTTACGGAAAGGCACTTCGCAAGGCGGGCGTCAAGGCGAAAATATTTATGATGAGCGACGCCATTCACGGATTTTTTATGTATGACAGGCACACTTTGCCCGTCAGAAAGACCTTTGCGGTCATCAAAAAATTTTTAAACGAGGTTGAGTCTTAATGTCCGAAAAGAAGCCCAACGGCTGGAGGCGGCTGGATAATGCGGCGAAAATTTTCCCGTCTACAAGTGAAAAGACAGATACACGAGTTTTCCGATTTTCCTGTGAGCTTACCGAGCCTGTTGACCCCGAAACGCTGCAAAAGGCGGCTGACAAGGCGATAAAGGATTTCCCGCACTTTCTAAGCATTATGAAAAAGGGTTGGTTCTGGTATTATCTGGAAAATTGTGACCTGCCGCTTATTGTTCACGAGGAAAACCGTGCGCCCTGTTCGCAGCTGTATTTTCCGGGGCGGAAAAATCTTCTTATTGACATTTCATATTACAGATGCAGAATAAATCTTGAGATATATCACGTTCTGTCCGACGGAACGGGTGCGGTGCAGTTTCTGAAAACTCTGGTCTGCTGCTACCTGACCATGCTCCACGGTGACGAGTGGGAAAAGCGTCCCATAATCGACTATGACGCATCACGCACGGAACGTTCGGCGGACAGCTTTCAGAAATATTACAGCAAGGTCAAGGGGGAAAAGCGCAAACGTGTCCGCCGTGCATACAACATAAAGGGTGAAAAGCGTGAAACCGAGGACCTGCGCATGATAGAGGGCATAACCTCCGTCAAAGAGGCTATTGCGGCGGCGCACCGTTTTGACACTACCTTGACGGTTTACCTGACGGCGGTGTTCATTGAAGCAATTCACGAGGAAATGACCCTCAGAAAGCAGAAATATCCTCTTGTTCTCATGGTTCCCGTTAATCTGCGAAACTATTTCAGTTCGGAAACGGCGACAAATTTCTTCGGAATGATTGCGGTAAAATACGATTTCAAGACACAGCCCGATGATTTTTCGTCCATTATAAAAACCGTTTCCGAAACCTTTAAAACGGAGCTTACAAAGGAGAGGCTGTCTGTAAGAATGAACGAATTGGCGGCTTTGGAACACAATCCTTTTGTGCGTATTGCTCCTTTGGGATTCAAAAATATCTGCCTGAAGGCTGCAAGACACATCAAGGATTACGGCGAAACGGCTGTTGTTTCCAACATAGGCAGAATTAAAATGCCCGAACAGCTGCTGCCGTATATACGAATGTTCGATGTTTTTGTCAGCACGCTGAAAATTCAGTTACAGCTTTGTTCCTTTGAGGACAAGCTGGCACTGTGCTTTTCTTCGGCGTTTACAAGCTCTGATATTGAGCGGAGATTTTTCCGCAAGCTTGCCGAACACGGGCTGAATATCGAGATACGCTGCTCCGATATTGACGAGCTTCCCGAGCCGCCCGAGGAAGAAGCTTTGCCCGAAGAATCCGGTGATATACCCGAGGAAAAATTGGACGAAATATCGGAAGAAAGTTAAGAAAGGATAGCAAATATGCTCTATTGTGAAAAGTGCAAGGTGTATGTCAGCGGTCAGAAAACCGTCTGCCCTCTTTGTCAGAATGAGCTTTCGGGGGCGTTCAGTCCCGAGGAGGAAATATTCCCGAAGCTGAAAAAGCCAAAGTATTCGGGGCATTTCCTTATGCGTCTGATAACGTTTATTGCCATAGCTGCGGCGGTCATAGTCACTTCGGTGGACATAATGCTTCCGGGAAATGTGTGGTGGTCGCTGTTTGCGGACGCAGGAATTTTTTGCGCATGGCTTTGCATAATGGTGGGCATTGCAAAGCGGCACAACGTTATCAAAAAGATAACCTTTGAGCTGCTTATTGTTACATTACTGTCCGTTTTATGGGACATATACACAGGCTGGCACGGCTGGTCGCTGGACTATGTTCTGCCCTGCTGCTGCGTGGCTGCGATCATTGCAACGGCGGTTTTATCCCTGATATTTAAACCGCAGGCGAGGGAGGCACTGTTCCATCTGGTACTCAACGGGCTTTACGGAATTATCCCGCTGTTTTTCCTGTTTACCGACAGACTTCGCATTATATACCCGTCAATGATATGTGCGGCGATCTGTATTCTTTCGCTGGCGGCGGTCATTCTTTTTGACGGAAAGAGGATCAAAGAGGAGCTTTCGAGAAGGCTCCACGTCTGAATTTACAAATTTCAAAACGCTGCGGCTTGCAAGGCTGCGGCGTTTTTCTATAATAATTAACACAAAAAACACAATAATTTGCCGCATCTGCTTGATTTTAGCCTGATAATTTGATATAATGATACTATATGTATTTGAAAGGGGCTATTAATTTGGATCTGACAAAGCTGCTGCCTATTCTTGCGGAGGGCTTCCTTGTTTCCATAAAAATCTTTGGATTGACACTTCTGTTTTCCATTCCTCTGGGATTTGTGGTATCTGCGTTGAAAATGTGCAAAATACCGCCGATTCGCTGGATAATCAACGCTTACATACTCATAATGCGGGGAACTCCTCTTATTTTGCAGATAATGTTCATCTACTTTGCCCCGACCATGCTGTTTAAGGCAGATGCGCCCCCCGACCGTTTCTGGGCGGTAATTGTGGCGTTCAGCATAAATTATGCGGCGTATTTTGCGGAGATCTTCCGAGGGGGAATACAGGCTGTTCCCAAGGGGCAGTTTGAAGCGGCGCAGATATTAGGCTTTAGCAAGATGCAGACATTTTTCAAGATAACACTTCCGCAGGTCATAAAGACTGTCCTTCCGTCCATAGGAAACGAGGTCATCACACTGGTAAAGGACACGTCGTTGGCGCAGGTAATTGCCGTTTCGGAGCTGTTTGCGCTGGCGAAAAAGCAGGCGTCCACGCAGTTCTCTGTAATGCCGCTGTTTGTGGCGGGCGTGTTCTATTTCGTGTTCAACTGGCTGGTAACGGTGCTGTTCGACCTCGGCGAGAAGAAGCTGAGCTATTACAAGTAAGGGGGATATGAAAATGGCAATGCTTGAAGTGCGTAATCTTCGGAAATGCTACGGCGATCTGGAGGTCATTTCTGATATTTCCTTTGACGTGAATGAGGGAGAGGTACTGTCGGTTATCGGTCCTTCGGGTTCGGGAAAATCCACCATGCTACGCTGCATCAATCAGTTGGAACGGATAACCTCGGGAACCGTCTGTGTCTGCGGTGAAAATATGATAACGGGCGAAAAGAACGGCGAGGCTGTCTATGCGTCCGCAGATGTGCTGAAAAAAATCCGTCGGAATGTGGGGCTTGTTTTCCAGAATTTCAACCTGTTCCCGCATTTTTCCGTGCTTAGAAATATTACCGAAGCACCTGTCAGCGTGCTGAAAATTCCCCGTGAAAAAGCAGAAGAAAAGGCGATGGAGCTTCTGGGGAAAATGGGTCTTGCGGACAAGGCGAAAAGCTATCCCTGCGAGCTTTCGGGCGGTCAGCAGCAGCGTGTTTCCATTGCAAGGGCGTTGGCACTCAGCCCGCAAATGCTTTTCTTTGATGAGCCCACAAGTGCTCTTGACCCCGAGCTTACGGGAGAGATACTTGCGGTCATAAAGGAGCTTGCTGCAGAAAAAATGACTATGGTCATTGTCACTCACGAAATGGCGTTTGCAAGGGACGTTTCCGACCGTGTTATCTTTATGGACGGCGGTGTTATCGTTGAAGAAGGGGCACCGTCCGAGCTTTTCGGAAATACCAAAAACGAGCGTACAAAGCAGTTCCTGAAACGCTATTCGGAAAATACTTTCAAGGAGGATAAGTAAAATGCTTGAATTTAAATATGATACTCAGCTGCTCATTGAGGGCAGGGGTCTTGACGAGGACGAGATAGACGAGTATATCAAGGCAAATTTCAAGGGCGACAGTCTGCTTGCAGTAGGCGATGACGACCTTATCAAGATACATTTTCACACCAACGAGCCGTGGAAAATTCTTGAATATTGCTCCACTCTCGGGGAGATTTACGACATTGTTATCGAGGATATGGACAGGCAGTCCAGAGGGCTGAAAGGCTGATTTTGAAGTGAGGTAATGAAGATGGCAACATTTAAAGCGGCTGCAATATTTTCCGACCATATGGTATTGCAGCGTAATAAAAGCGTAAGAATATTCGGAGAGGGTGAGAACGGGAAAAAAGTAACTGTCCGTTTTAATGGACAGGTTGTTTCTGCTTCTGTTGTTGACGAAAAGTGGACGGTCATGCTTTCTCCTATGGCAGCGGCTGTGGATCTGACAATGAACATCTCCGACGGCGAAAGTGAAATAACATTTTCCGACATTGCCGTTGGTGAGGTGTGGCTTGCGGGCGGACAGTCCAATATGGAGCTTGAATTGCAAAACTGCGAAAACGGTTGGGACGAGCTTCACAAGATAGAATCCGACCCCGACTGCGTGAACGTGAGATTTTACTACACGGAAAAATACCCATGCGTTGACGATGAACTGATTGAAAAGGAATCCCACAAATGCTGGAGCAGACCGGACAAGGAAAATTCCCGTTATTGGTCGGCGGTGGGCTATTTCTTTGGCAAGAAGCTTTCCGAGGACTTAGGCGTGACTGTGGGCGTTATCGGCTGCAACTGGGGCGGCACCTCCGCTTCTGCGTGGATTTCCAAGGAACGTCTTGCTACCGACGTTGACACTAACGAGTACAATCTGGATTATGAAAAAGCAATGGAGGGCAAGACCTACGAGCAGTATCTTGAGGATTTGGAGGATTACCGCCGCTGGGAGGCTGACTGGACGCCGAAAATGCAGAAAATGTACCGTGATAATCCCAATACAAAGTGGGCTGATGTTATTGCGACACTGGGACCCAACCGCTATCCCGAGCCGCTGGGACCCCGTTCGCCGTTTAGAGCGGGTGGCGTTTATGAGTCCATGATACAGCGTGTTGCGCCCTATACTATGGCGGGTGCGATTTATTATCAGGGAGAGAGTGACGACCACCGTCCCGAGGGCTATTATAAGCTGATGAAAATGCTTATTGAGCAGTGGCGTGCTGATTGGAAGGACGATAAACTGCCTATAATTATGGTTCAGCTGCCTATGTACTGCAACGAGGAAGAGGACAGGCACACTAACTGGTGTGTTGTTCGTGAAGCGCAGGCTAGAGTGTTCGGCACCGTGAAAAACACGGGTCTTGCAGTAATTTCCGAGTTTGGCGAGCACAACAACATTCACCCCGTAAAGAAGGAACCTGTGGGAAACCGTCTTGCTATGCAGGCGGAGTGGGTGGTTTATGGGACACTTTCCGAGGGTGAGGCGTGTGCGCCGTCTTTTGAAAGCTGTTATGCCGAAAACGGCGAAATCATCTGCAAAATAGCTCACTGCGGTTCGGGTCTGACCGTTTCGGGGGACGTTTCCGAGATACTTTGCGAAATTGCGGGGGAGGACAAAAAGTTCGTTCCCGTCGACAAGCTGACCGTTCGGGGCAGCGTTCTGACTGCGTCCTCCGAGAAGGTGAAGGAGCCTTGCTATCTGCGGTATAACTGGGCAAACTGGTGCAGCGTTCAGATCTTCGGCGTAAACGGAATGCCGCTGATGCCATTCAGAACGTCCATGAATGACGAATGAAAACGCTTCTCACGGCGATAAATGCCAAGTACATTCACACGAATATAGCCGTTCGGCTGATAAAAGGGTATGCGGAAAATCGTGGTATTTCGGGCATTGAGATTGCCGAGTTCACCATAAATGAGCAGATTGGGGACATTCTTCGGGGGATAGTTTCCCGCCGCCCCGAGCTGCTGGGATTTTCCTGTTACATATGGAATATCGGCATCATAAGGCAGCTTTGTGTAATGGTGAAAACCGTTCTTCCAGATGTAAAAATAGTGCTGGGAGGGCCTGAGGTGTCCTACCGTCCCGAGGAAATTTTGCGGGATATTTCCTGCGATTATGTCATTTCGGGAGCGGGAGAGGAGGCTTTTTCACGGCTCATAAGTTGTCTTGAAAACGGCGATGATCCTCAAAGTATCGGCGGTGTTTCGGGGAGAAATGCGGACGGTTCGCTTTTCTCAAATAAAAATATTTGCCCCGTTGATATGGCTATGCTGCCCTTTCCCTATGATGATTTGGGGGAAACAGAGCATAAGATATGCTACTATGAAGCTTCAAGGGGCTGTCCCTTTGGGTGCAGCTATTGTCTTTCATCGGCGGACAGAAGCGTTCAGTTTGCGCCTGTTGAAAAGGTAAAATCGGAGCTGAAACGTTTCATTGACGCAAGGGTAAAGCAGGTGAAATTCGTTGACAGAAGCTTTAACTGCCGTGCGGATTTTTCCGAGGAAATTATCCGATTTATCATTGAAAATGACAACGGGATAACCAACTTTCATTTTGAAATTGAAGCAATGCTTATCACCGAAAGTTTTATTTCTCTGATGAACTCTGCAAGGCGGGGACTGTTTCAGCTGGAGATAGGAGTGCAGTCTGTAAACGACGAAACTTTGGCGGCAGTGCACCGAAAATCGGACTTTTCGCTGCTGTCCGAACAGGTTCGCAGACTGCTCAAACCGCAGAATGTTCACATACATCTTGACCTGATTGCGGGGCTGCCGCTGGAGGATTTTCAAAGCTTTCGAAATTCCTTTGACAGGGTGGCGGCACTTATGCCCCATCAGTTACAGTTGGGCTTTTTGAAGGTGCTTCGGGGGAGCGGTATGGAGAGCGATGCGCAGCGTTACGGCATAAAATATTCACCCTTCCCACCCTATGAGGTGCTGTCCACCGACTGTCTTTCATACGAGGACATTTGCCGATTAAAACAGGTAGAAGCTGCCTGTGAATTGTTTGTAAATTCGGGGCGGTACTGTCATTCCGTAAATCTGCTGATGAAGTCGAATAAAAGCCTGTTTGACCTGCTTTTGGCTGTCAGCGAATATGCGGAGGAGTGCGGAAAGCCGCTTTCTGCACACAACAAGCTGTCCCCCTATGAGCTGCTTATCTCATACGCAAGCGAGTGCACGGAAATTCCGAAAAAGCATATGAAGGCAGCGGCAAAGCTGGATTTTCTGCTGCATGAGCGTCCGAAAAATTCCCCCGATATTTTCGACGGAAATATGCTTTCACGAGATGACATTTACAATGCGCTTGTTCGGGAAAACCTTTGCAAAATGCTTGAAAATCCGAGCGGACTGTCTGCAAAGGAGCTTTTCGGATATGTGCATCTTGAAAAATTTCCCGTGGAACCTTTCGGTTTTGAGGAGAAACCCGCTGTTGTTCTGTTTGATTACAGGCACA
>CAMCRP010000074.1 GCA_945877315.1 uncultured Ruminococcus sp.
CTCATGTACTTCCGCTTGTCTTAAAATACAGGAGTTTTTAGAGGTTGCCTTAAGAATTACTGAGTCCTTTCGGACGGTATTTTTTTTAAGAGCAAAATAACGGATTTCGTTATTCTGAGATTAACAAAAGTATCGTGCGGAGGGATTTTTTTATGATCAAACTCAATTTACACAGGATATTGCAGGAGAGAGGCATTTCTCAGGCGGAGCTTTCCCGTATGACCGGGATAAGACCGTCTACTATTTGCGATTTGTGCAACAATAATGCGGATTTCCTCAAAGTCGAAAATCTGGATAAAATATGTTCGGTGCTGAAATGCGATGTTTCCGATATTATTTCCTTTGTTCCTCCGCTTAAAAACGGAGGAAACGGAAATGAGAGTTTTAAGCCTTTTTGACGGAATTTCCTGCGGAAGAGTCGCTCTGGACAGGGCGGGCTTTGCCGTGGACGATTATGCGGCATTTGAAATCGACAGATTTGCGGTGCAGACATCACAGAAAAATTATCCCGATATTCGCCGCTTCGGGAATGTATTTGACGGCAATTTTTCACAATTTGAGGGCTATGATCTTCTCCTGGGCGGAAGTCCATGCACATACTGGTCTATCGCCAAGCGCCACCGGGAAACTACCTGTGACGGTGAGGGGTTTAAGCTGTTTATGCAGTATGTGCGGGCATTGAAAGAGGCACATCCACGGTATTTCCTGTATGAGAACAATTACAGTATTCATCAAAATATTAAGGATGAGATCAGTGCAAAATTGGGCGTACAGCCTATAATGATAAACTCGGCTCTGGTGTCCGCCCAGCAGCGGAAACGGTGCTACTGGACGAATATTCCCGGCATTACACAGCCCGAGGACAGGGGTATTCTGCTTAATGATATTATCGATCCCGAAGCGGTGGGGTGGAACAGAAAATCTTACTGTATGACGGCGAATTATGCGGGTGCGACTTTGCGGAACACATTGGAACGGCATCAGCGGACAATGGTTGCTGTTCCGGTCCGTATCGGCGATATTGGCAGTAAATCGCAGGGACAGAGGGTATATTCGGTGTATGGCAAATCTATCTGCCTGTCGGCTCTGACGGGCGGTCAGGGCGGCGGTACGGGGCTGTATAAGATTGATCTTCCCGATGGGGATTATGTTATCCGAAAGCTCACGCCAATTGAGGCGGAACGCTTGCAGACCTTGCCCGATAATTACACGGCGGGAGTATCCAATGTTCAGCGGTATAAGCAGGTTGGAAATGGCTGGACTGTTGATGTTATCGCTCATATTTTAAGCTTTATACCCGTATAAGCAAGTGCCCTTAGAATGCTGTTTTTATGGCGTTTTAAGGGCATTTTTTGTTGTTGCTAAGCGACAAATATTCCCTTGAAAGATTGTGTAGTAAGCGTCTGGACTTACCTTCGAAACAGAGTTATACTGTGTCACACAATAAAGATACACACTAATTTTGGAGGTATTAATATGAAAAATCAGAATTTCGGAGTTGAGATCGAGCTTACAAACATTTCGAGGGAAAAGGCGGCAAGGGTAATTGCAGAGTACTACGGCACACAAGCAGTAAACTGCACCGTCAACGACCGCAAGGGCAGGACTTGGAAGGCGGTTTACGACAGCAGCATTGCGGGGCATGAAACCGCCGAGGTGGTTACGCCGATCCTGCAGTATGAGGACATTGAAGACCTGCAGGAGCTAGTCCGCAGGCTGAGAAAAGCGGGGGCAAAGGCAGACAACTCCTGCGGAATTCACATTCATGTCGGAGCGGAACGGCATACGCCAAAGACCCTTAGAAATCTTGTAAACATTATGGCTTCAAAGCAAGATATGATATACAGGGCTTTGGACATTGCCCCGAACAGGGCGGAACGGTACTGCAAGAAGCTTGAGGGAACACTGATCGACGAGATTAACCGCCAAAAGCCCGAAACCGCCGAAAAGCTTGCAGACGTTTGGTACAGAGGTTATCACGGCAGCAGGAACGCTCATTACAACAGCAGCAGATACCACGGATTGAACCTGCATGCGGTTTTCACCAAGGGCACGGTAGAATTCAGACTTTTCAACGGGACTACCCATGCAGGGAAAATCAAGGCATACATTCAATTCTGCCTTGCAATCAATAATCAGGCACTAACCCAAAAGTACGCTTCTCCGAAGGCTACTATTTCCGACAATGAGGCTTACACCTTCAGGACTTGGCTGCTCCGCTTAGGTTTTATCGGGGACGAATTCAAGACTGCAAGAACTCATCTTCTTGCGAATTTCACTGGCGACAAGGCTTGGCGGCACGGCGAAAATACAGCTGCATAAACGAAAAAAGGGGGCGGAAACGCCCCCGAAACAACGGAAAGGATATGATCATTATGAGCAAACTTTATGGCGCATACGGCAGCAACCTTAACTTTGAGCAGATGGCTCACAGATGCCCCACAGCCCGATTTCTGGGCGTTGGAAAGATGGTCGGATATATGCTCGAATTTCGTGGAAAAGCCTGCGGTGTGGCGAACGTGGCGCACTGTGAGGGCGGTTCCGTTCCTGTGGGTATATGGATGATAGAGTCTTCGGACGAGGCTGCTCTGGACCGATATGAGGGCTATCCGAGGCTATATGGAAAGCGGGATATTCCCGTGGAATTTGGCGGCAGGATAACGCCTGTTATGTTCTATGTTATGGCTGCGGATCTGCCCGTTCGGCTGCCGTCAGAAGAGTATTTTAATACCATTCTATCAGGTTACAATGACTGCGGGATAGATAGTGAGGGGCTGTTTGAGGCAGCGTTCAGGGCGGCGGAATAAGCATTTTTCAAGAAAAAATCAGCCTGTCAGATAGCTTTTTCAACAGGCTGATTTTTTCTTGGAACGGTGTTTTTGGGACACGCAAAATGCAAAATTACTCGGATTTTTTGCGTTTTGCGTGTCATTTTTTTGCGGTTTGCGTGTCGGGCAACATTTCCCTTTCCGCTTTTTTAGTTTGGGGCTAAAATTTCACTCTTCACTTTTCACATTTAGCTAAATTTCTGGCTTTCATCAGGAAATGGAAAATGGGGGCGCATTGATTGAATCCTTCGGCTATGTAGTCGGCAAGGTCGTCCCCGAATACAATTGTGGGGTCGTTGGTGCCGCAGTTAAAGTATATGTTTTTTCTGTCCAGCCATTCACGCTCGTTCTCGGGACGGTCGGGGAAACGGCTCTTTTTGTAGCTGTCACCGCCCATAACAAGCCTGTCTGCGGAACGGTAGGCTTTATCCGCCGCCTTAAAGCTTTTGTCCCCCGAAAGGATAAGGGAGCGCATTGCCTCCATATTTGCCGTTCCTGCGCAGTAAAAGCCGCAGCCGAACTCAAAGCCGTCGGGGGAGATGGCAAAATACAGCTCGGGCATGGGCTCACGGGGTTGTCTGGGGTGACGGAAGGAGCACCACATACTGTCCCGGAACAGGGATTTGTCATTGGAAAAGCGAACGTCCCTGTAAATTCGGGAGATGCAGCGGGGGGAGCAGACTATTTTGTCATCTATCTGAGCAAGGACGGGGGAGAGCTTCTCTATTATCTCGCAGAACGGCTCTGTGACCAGCTTCTTGTATTCGGCTTTATGCTCCTCGAACCACGTTTTGCTGTCGTTTATGCGGTTTTCGGTGAGAAAATCTATTGTTTTCATTGAAAATGGCATTTTTTATTCTCCTTTTTGTAGGGGCAGTCATTGACGCCCGAAGATACTATGTGTTTTTGCGGCAAGGCGGGCGATCGATGGTCGCCCCTACATAATTTGTAGGATATTTCTATTATAGCAATCCACGAAAATAACCTTACTGTGAGTTTTACGGGTCAAAGCGGGACGGGAAACCCGTCCCCTAAAAGTGCGTTAGGATATTTTTAAGTACTGCTATAGTATAGGTTATTATACCACGTTATCCTCCGAAAATCAATCGGTTATTTTCGAAAAATGAAATTACTTAATCGTTTTCGCAAACTGTAAATATTTGGGACTGCACTTGTTGAAAAGTGCGGTATTAGTCTAAATGTGTTAAATTTTATCGACACGATTGTCAGTTATGACGATATTTTTGTGAAAAGTTTGTGAAAAAAGCAGATATTTATATGAATGACTTAAAAACACTTGATTTTTGCATGAAAATATTGTTTAATAATATGTGAGGAATAAAAATCTAGTTAATATTTTTATTCGGTTTCTGCGCCGAATAAAGCTGTTTTTTTGGGCAGCTTTGAATACGTTTTCACAAAGTGCAGTAATGATTTAAGGAGGAAAAAATTATGAACAGTAAGAAGGTAATGGCACTGGCTATGAGTATGGCGCTTGCTTCCACCGCTCTCAGCGGCTGCGGAGGCAACGGCGGCTCAACCGATAACGGTGGCTCATCAGGCGGCTCGGGCGACAGCGGAAAGGTTTTGAAAACCATTTCCGAGATCGACGCAGCAGCCCTCAAGGGCACTACCGTTACCCTTTACACTCACGGCGGAAACAGAGTTCTGGGTGAGGAAAAGAAGGACGAAAACGGTAATACCTACCGTGATGAGGCATATGCTTATCTGAAGCATCTGGCAGAGCAGTTCGAGAATGAATATGATATCCATATCGACCTGCAGGTAAACTCCACAGAAGATGATATCCGTCCTCTGCTCCAGACAGCAGACCCCTCTATCGACATTTACACATCTCCCAACTGGAAGATCGAGGAATGGCAGCAGTACGCTGAGCCTTACTGCACTCTTGACGAGGCTAAGGAATGCTACGGCGATTACGCTGCAACTATGTACAATGACGGACAGTATATCTACGCTCTTATGCCTGCAAAGACTTATAACAACGCAGTTGTTTACAATGAGGAAACCATCAAGCTGGCAGGCTATGACAAGATCCCCACAACTAAGGCTGAGTTTGAGGACCTCTGCACAAAGCTCCGTGAGCTGGGCATTGACCCCATCGCTCTCCACAGAGTTGAGAACTGGCCTATGGCTACTCTGCCCGACTTTGCTAACTATGTAGCAGGCAGAAACGACGCTTATCAGTCCATGCTCAAGAGCGATACTCCCTTCAGCCCCTCCGAGCCTATGGGACAGACCATTAAGATGTACACCGAGTGGAAGTCCAAGGGCTTCTTTGAGGCTGACATCTACACCGACTTCGGCGTTGCTATGGACGCTGTAGGAAACGGCAAGGCTGCTATGATGCTCTTCGGTGCATGGGTCGTTCCTCAGATCCAGGGCCGCTGCCCCGAGGGAACAGATCCTTCCGTTATCAAGTTTGCTCCCGCTCCCGACTTCGGAAACGGTCAGTATGTAATGGCAGCAGCTGCTGACAGCTATGCTATCAACAAGGGCTCCGACAATAAGGACGGCGCAAGACTCTTCATCGAGTACATCTCCGAAAGCCCTCAGTATCTTGCTGACAGCGGTTTCATCGCAATGAAGAAGGGCGTTACTCCCGTAGTTCCCGACTTGTACAAGCTCATTGACGAGGCTGTTGAAGCCGGCACCTGCAAGCCCCTGTTCGCATATGCTACAAATGCTAACTCTATGAACAACGAAAACGTTCTGACAGAAGCAGGCCTTCTTGAGGACTATAAGTACGCAGGTAACCTCTTTGACGTTATCGACGTTACAAAGGATCCCGACTGGGCTGCTTACGATGCTCAGGTTGAGGCTCAGAACAAGGCTTATGTTCAGGCAAGAGAGGATCTCGGCGTTAAGTGGGACGACAGCCTGGTTGGCTGATAAGTGCTACACTTTATAACCGAATAATGTGATAATGTGCGGCGGCATTCATAAGTGTTTTTGTGAATGCCGCTGTGTTTACTAAGTACGCAGGTGATTTAATGAAAACTAAAGGCAGATCATTATTTATTTTTGTTTTTCTGGTCATTCCTCTTTTGCACTTGCTGATTTTTTCTTATGTTCCTATCATAGGCAACTTCGTTCTCAGCTTTACCAACTGGAAGGGCTTCGGCGATATTGAATTTATCGGCATAAGAAACTACCGCAAGCTGTTTACCAATCCCGAATATATCGCAATGTTCAAAAACTGCGGCTGGTATTTCCTTGCGGCTATCCCACAGCTTGTCTTTGCGTTTTTCCTTGCAATTGTCGTAAACGGAAAATTCAGAGGACTGAACCTATTCAAGGGTATACTTATTATCCCTTACCTCTTAAACGGCGTTATCATCTCCACGATTTTCATAATCTTCTTCAACAACGCAGGTACACTCAATACTATCCTTGAAGCAATAGGACTTGATGTACTCAAGCATCAATGGCTGCAGGATCTGAAGATAGTAAACCCTGCTATTGCTTCTATCAGTATCTGGCGATATTACGGAATGAACTTTATTATGTTCTTCGGAGCGTTGCAGTCCATTCCCACGGAGGTATATGAAGCGGCTATCCTTGACGGCTGCAATAAGATGCAGGAGATACGCTACATATCTGTGCCTTACATAAGAAAGGTACTGTTTATCAACATTCTGCTGAGTGTTTCGGGATCTATTCAGGTTTTCGAAATACCCTACATCATGCTCAACGGAAGCAACGGCACGCTGACTCCCGTTATTATGATACAGCAGGCAATGGGCGACAATAAGGTCGGCTTTGCGGCTGCGCTTTCGGTAATGGTATTCGTTATCGTTCTGTTGGCGGTTGGTCTGCAAAAGCTGTTTGTAAGGGAGGATTAAGCATATGGTAAAAGAATCTCTTGCATATAAGATAATCAGATACGTTTTCCTGATAATCGCAAGCCTTTTTGTAATTATCCCTCTTATCCCGCTGATTTTTATGGCGTTTAAGACGGGTGCGGAATACTCCTCCACAAGCGTTCTGGAACCGCCCGCAAGCTTCCTTAACTCATACAATTTTACCTACGCAATAAAGGTCGGAAAGCTGGGCAAGGCGTTTATCAACACGGCGATTATCCTTGTAATATCCCTGGGATTGCAGGTAACCTTCACCTCAATGGTCGCTTATGTCCTCCACCGCTTTGACTTTATGGGCAAGAAGATCGTAAAGCTGCTGTTTACCCTGACAATGTTTATCCCCGTTGTTGCAACTCAGACGCTTATCTTCCGTATGATGTACGCTGTAAAGCTCATCAACACTATGTGGAGCGTTATTATCCTCTACGCAGGCGTTGGAATCGTCGGTATTTACATTATGCTCAATCAGCTTGACAGTATCTCCAAGGAGCTGGACGAGGCTGCGCTTATTGACGGGGCAGGATATTTCCGCACATTTTTCAGAATCGTATTCCCCCTGATGAAACCCGCCTGCACAACGCTGGTAATCATTAACGGAATCGGTCTTTACAACGATTTCTATATCCCCAACCTCTATCTGAACAGAGATGTCCAGACCTTTACGGTTGCGCTGTACAAGTTCTTCGGTTCCATGGCTACGCCCTTTGAGATAGTTTCTGCGGCGATAATTATCGGTATGGTGCCCATAATGATAGTGTTCATTTTCCTGCAGAAGTATATCTACAACGGCCTTGCAGGTTCTGTAAAGATGTGATTTGGTAATGAAGAAAAAACTCGACCTCAGCACAATTATGTCAATGATACATCTGGTGTTTTTCCTGAGCATCTGCTGCTTCGGGACCATGTATCTGACAGCTTCTATACTGGCAATTCCCTCCCTGACAGCGGCGTTTGTTATAGGGAAGGACGTTATCTTCAAACGGTTTGATGTAAACGACGGTCTGGTGAAACGGTTCTTTTCGGAGCTTATGGCGAATATGCGAATGATGAAATATTTTCCCATTCAGCTGCTGATATTTTTGCAGGCAGCGGGAATTTACGCTTCGGAAAAGACGGGAATGACAGGTCTTGTTTACCCTATGGTAGCGTGCATTTCCTTCTGCGCTGCCCTGATAGTTTACGCTGCGGCGTGCAGAGTGTTCGTTGAAACGCCCATGAGCATTACGGAGATAATTATCACCATGCTTTACAGGGTGCAGTATTTCCTCATAATCTGGGTGCTGATGATACTTTGCGTGCTGTTTTTCGGGACGGTCATGCTGGAGATATTCTTCTTTGCGGGGGCACTCCTGCTCATGGCGATCGAAACGGTGGCGTTTTTGGATATTCTGGCATTCAAAAAAGCGTCGGATAAGCTGACCGAGGAGGAAATGAACTGCTTCGGAGAAGATTTCATCAAGTCAATATAAAAGTTTCGCCAGCCTTTTCTAAAGGCTGCGGGGGTCAAGGGGGCAGCGCCCCTTGTCGCCTCCGCAGAGGCGAAATCCCCTAAAGCAACAGCCCCAAAGCTGTCACAGCAAAAAGCACAAACAAATCAGTAAAAAAAGCACCGCACACAAAGAAAAGGAAAAGCATCAAACTAATCCTAACAACTAAAGCTATAAAAACGCATCACAGTGTGCGGTGCTTCGTAAAAATTTTCAAGGCGTCCACGCCTTGAAAATTTTTACACCGCCGACAGGCGGCAAAGGGTTCCCATCAAAGCAAAAGAAAACACGGTGCATTTCACAAACCCGAAACGCACCGTGTAATTTTATGCCTTCTTATATTTCAAAGTCAGCTCCTTCATCTTAATAAAGTAAATGACCGCAAGCAGAATATCCGCAGCGACCCAAGCAGCGGGGCTTGCAAAGCAGATAGCCGTGTAACCGAAGGTGCCAACCAAAAGGAATGCGACCGCCGTTCTTGCCACAAGCTCGCAAACGCCAGCAAGCATGGGGAGAAGTCCGAAGCCAAGTCCCTGTAAAGAGTTTCGCAAAATAAAAAGTATGGCAAGGATAGGATAGAACATTCCGTTGCAGAAAAGGAACTGCTTTATCTCGTCCATAACAGCCATTTCCTCGGGCTTGATGAACAGCATTGCAATGTATTCGCCAAGAAGCGTTACCACCGCAAATGCCGCAAAGCTGTATATTAGAATGACAATAAGGCTTTGGGATATGCCCTTTTTAACTCGGTCAATGCGTCCTGCCCCAAGGTTTTGTCCGCCGTATGTGGCAAGGGTAACGCCCATGGTTTCCATAGGCTGAGTAACTATCATTTGAATCTTGTTGGCAATGGTAACAGCTGCGACTATCCCCGAACCAAGGGAGTTTACCGCTGTCTGCAAAATTATGGAGCCCACCGCCGTTATGGAGAATTGGAACGCCATTGGCAGTCCCACCGAAAGCAGTCTGCCCGAACAAGCCTTGTTTACCCGAAGCTCGTCCTTTGAAAAGGTGAGAATGGGGTAACGCTTTTTTATGTAGATAAGGCAAAGTGCCGCCGAAATTGCCTGCGCTATGACCGTTGCAAAGCCCACACCCAGACATTCCAGCTTAAAGCCGATAACAAACAGCAGATCGAGGATAATGTTCAGCACCGATGCCACCGCAAGGAAGAGAAGGGGAGTTTTGCTGTCCCCCAAAGCCCTTAAAACGGAGGCCAGGATATTGTAAAGCATTGTCACCGCAATGCCGCCGAAGATGACGATAATGTAGTCGTATGCGGAGTCGATGATGTTTTCGGGGGTGTTCATCAGCTCAAGCAGAGGACGGGTGAAGATCATTGTGAGGGTGGTCAGCAGCACTGAAATGAGGATAGAAAGGTACATTGCATTGGCGACGTGCTTTCGCATTTCAGAGTAATCTCCCGCACCGAAGGTCTGGGCAACGGGAATGGCAAAGCCGCTTGTACAGCCCGTCACAAAGCCGATAACAAGGAAGCTTATGGAACCCGTTGAGCCGACTGCTGCGAGTGCGTCCTGTCCCACGAAACGTCCCACCACAACGCTGTCCACCATATTATAAAGCTGCTGGAAAAGGTTTCCCACAAGCATAGGTATGCAAAAATGCAGAATAAGTGAAAGGGGCTTTCCCTCTGTCATATCTCTGACCATAAGCGTTCCTCCGTAAACAATTGATTGTATTATTCTATCCCGAAAGAGCGCAAATGTCAAGATATTTTATGCACAAACCTTACAATTTCAAATTGCAAGGCTTGTGCATTTTTTAAACGTGTTTATTTCAACTTCATATGTGGCTAACAGTTCGGATTTATTCGGGTTTATCCGCAACCTCAAAATCCACCTGTCCCGACGAAACGGACGCCTTAACGCACTTTACACGGACTCTGCCGCCCACCTTGTAAACGGGTTTTCCGTCCTTTGTAATGCTGAACATTCCGTCAAATTCATAGCCTTGACCGAGAGTTTCCAGCTTAACAAGCCCCTCAACGGTGTTGTCAAGCTCCGCATAAAAGCCATAATCGGTCATTCCGCTGATGATAGCGTCAAATTCCTCGCCCAAATGCGCCTGCATATACTCAGCCATGTAGCAGTCCTCGCACTCACGCTCAACACGCATTGCAGTCAGTTCACAGTTTGAGGACTGCTCCGAAGCCGCCTTTGCAAAGCCCTCGTAACGCTTCTGAACAAGCTTGCCTTCCATCTTATTATAGCAAACGTCCGTGAGAATGCGGTGGATAGCAAGGTCGGGATAACGTCTGATAGGTGACGTAAAATGGGCATAATCCTCCAGAACCAGACCGAAATGTCCCAGGGGCTCATCGGAATATTTTGCCTTTGCCATGGAACGCAGAACCATATTGTTGATAACGGGCTTTAGCTCGGATTCCTCAACGCTTCTCAGCAGCTCCGCAAGATGAACGGGTTTTACCTCGCTAAACTGCGGCATTGTAAGATTCAGCCTGTCGCAGGCTTCCTTTAAATCGGCTATTTTCTGGGGACTTGGGTCCTCGTGGACACGGTAAACGAAGGGTACCTGACGCTCCTTTGCGGTCTTTGCGGCGCAGGTGTTTGCCATAAGCATAAACTCTTCGATAATAAGCTCAGCTTCGCCCCGTTCACGGCGTTTAACGTCGATACAGCGGTCGTTTTCATCAAGGATAAGCTTGCATTCGGGGGTGTCAAGCTGGGGCGCACCACGCATCAGCTTGTTGGCGGTGAGAATGTCCGCAAGCTTTTTCATAACGGGAATAACGTCCCAGACCTCGGCGTATTTTTCCCGAAGCTCATCAGAAATATCGCCCTTTAAAATGCGGTTTATCTCCGTATAAACGCCCTTAACACGGGAACGGATAACGGTTTTGGAGAATTTCCACTTTTTGAGATTACCCTCGCTGTCCAGCTGCATTATGCAGGAAAACGCAAGTCTGTCCTCCTGAGGATTGAGGGAGCAAATGCCGTTTGACAGCTCCTTGGGCAGCATGGGAATGACCTTGTCTGCGTAATAGATGGACGTTCCCCTTTGAAATGCGTCATTGTCAAGGGCGGTTTTCGGCTTGACATAGAAGGAAACGTCTGCGATGTGGACGCTCAGCTCAAAGCCGTCCTCAATCTCCTTAACGTAAACAGCGTCGTCAATATCCTTAGTGTCCGCACCGTCAATGGTGAAGATAGGCAGCTCTCGCAGGTCAAGGCGTCTTTCCGCTTCGCCCTTGGGAATGCCCATTTTCTCGGCTCTTTTGGCTTCGTCGATTACTTCTGACGGGAACTCCGTTTCAACGCCGTTCAGCATAAGCACAGCCCTTGCGGACGATGTGGCATTTTCCGCCGAACCGAAGCTCATAACCACTCTTACGGAATGTTCCGAATGGCGTTCGCCCCGCCTGTAAACCTCCGCAAGCACCTTGTCGCCCTCGTGACAGGTAACGTCCGATTTTGCAACGGGCAGGGGCTCCTTTGTCAGGCTGTCGGGCTGAACATAAAAGTGCCCGAATTCGCAGATGACTGTTCCCGTAAAGCGGGAGAAATTCTCCTGTATTATCTTGATGACCTCGCCCTCGGGACTTTCTCCACGCTGGGGGATAAGCCTTGCAAGGACAACATCGTTTGGCATTGCGCCCTTCAAAAATTTACCCGGGACAAAAATCTCCACGCCGTCCTCCTGACGGGTGATAAAGCCGAAGGTCTTTGCGACTCTGGCAACGGTGGCGGTGAATATGCCGTAGGACGCACAGATAACAAAGCCGTCCTTCCTCTCGAATATCTCGCCCGACTCCTTCATCTCACGGATAGCCGCCTTGAACTCGTCGGGGCGGGGCTTTTTGCCCTTGACCTTGGCGTAAAGGGTCTTGTAGGGAACGCACTTTTTGTCGTTCTGCTTTAAAATGCAGAGAATTCGCTTTTTGTATATTTCACGGTAATCGAGTTTTTCTTTCATAATGATCCCTCCTTATCAAAAACAATCCCACGAATAAAGTGTATCCGAAAAATCCGCATTTTTCAGATTTTCCGATGAGATAAAGAAATTTGCTCCGCCGCCGTCGCCCCACATAATATATTCGCTCATATCGCAGTCGATTTGCAGAAGCAGGCGGTCATATTTCTCATTGCCGTCAACAGTGCGGGGGTCGTTCTGCGCAAAAATGGGGTAACCCAGCAGCTTGTGTTCTGCGGGAACGGCTTCGTCCTTGTCCTCGTCTGCGAAAAGGAACTCCATATCCTCGTCGGACAGGTCGTAAACGCTGTCTATATGTTTGTCGGGAAACGCCTTGTTATACGCCTTCGCAAACATTTCATCAAAGCGGTAGTCGTAAACGGACATAGGCTCTTCCGCTTTCTCAAAGGTTACGGCATATTCCATCTGAACGGGGAAATTATCGCTTATGTCGGGACAATACTTGTCGGAACATTCCTCCTCGGTGACGGTTTCGTCAATTTCGGGATAGTACCTCACGGCATATCCGCCCTTTTCCGTAAGACCGTAGGTATCATCATCGGCAATGAAGAATTGCAGCAGACCCTTTTTCGGCAGACCGCCAAAGCCGCCCAGCTCGGACAGATTTATCTGCGCCAGAAGTATGAGTTTTTCGGGGGCTTCTTCGTTATGTGGGATATAGGGCGTTCCCGATAGCTTGCTTGCGCACAGTCCCACGGGGGATTCTTCCTCGCCCGTAACGTGCAGACGTATTTTTGCGGCGGGGAGCATGGTGTTCTGTTCGACTGTTCTCAGGACGTTTTTCAGTGTTTTCTTATACTCGTTCATATTGATTCTCCGTTCAAAAAAAGCTCCCTGTCTGCCAACGGCATACACGGAGCTTTCGTTTTTCCGATTACTTTGCAAGATGCTTTTCGATTATCGGCAGGAAATTTACCACCAGCGTTACCACAAAGAAGATAACAGCGCACACCTTGGTAAGTCTTTCGAGAGCGGCTTCTCTTGTGTTGCCGCTGTTCTTGCCGTAGAAGCTGTCGTTCTCAGCGCCTGTGATAGCAGATGTCATACCCTGCTGCTTCTGGCTCTGCATAAGAGTCACGATAATAATGAAAAGGCTTGCAATAAGCAGAAGAACTCCGCCTACGATCTCAATTACACTCATTTTTTATTCCTCCGAAATATGTTCATATAAATACTTAACAATATTATACCACACTTATCTGCAAATTGCAAGTGTTTTTGAAAAATAATTTTTCGTTGAAAATATCAGGCAGATGCGACACGGAAATAAATTTTCGAAATCTTTGCAAACTAAGGAACCACTGATTAAATCAACAATTTCATTTTTCTTGTTGACTAAGTGAGGTATCTAGGTGGGTGTTCCCCCACCTTCGGCGGGGGAACACCAATTAATCAGTATTTCCCTAAATTCTTACATAAACAAAAGGGGCTGTAAAAAAACAGCCAAAAGCAGCCGAGATTTCCTAATTTTAGGAG
>CAMCRP010000075.1 GCA_945877315.1 uncultured Ruminococcus sp.
TAAGATTCGCTGTATCTACATAGATCCCCCCTACAATACCGGCAACGAGGGGTGGGTATATAACGATAATGTCAACGACCCTCGTATCAAAAAGTGGCTTGGCGAGGTGGTCGGCAGCGAGGGCGAGGACTTGTCCCGTCACGATAAGTGGCTTTGTATGATGTATCCTCGGCTGAAGCTCCTGCATAAGCTGCTTGCCGATAACGGAGCTATTTTCATTTCGATTGATGACAACGAAAAGTTCAACTTAAAAATGATATGTGATGAAATATTTGGTAGTTCAAATTTTGTTTCTGAAATTGCCTGTGTCAATAAACCTTCAGGACGTTCTGATGACAAATATATTGCAACAGCACATGAAGGCATTATTATTTATCGTAAGAGTGAGCTTTTGTCGTTAGGCGGTTTTGCTCCGGAAGAAAAAATAACTAAGCGATACAATAAAACTGATGATAATGGTAGGCTATATAGAGAAGAAGATTTGAGAAAGCGTGGCACTCACGATGAGCGTTCTGACAGACCGAATCTTTTTTATCCGTTCTTCTTTAATAAAGCAACGAATGAACTTATTATCGGTGATAATGAAGATGAAACACCTGATGGTTTTATTCGTATTGAACCTATGAAAGATCAAAATGTTGATGGTACATGGCGATGGGGGAAAGAAACAGCATTAGAATATATGTCATATATCCACCCGCGTTATATGCCTAATAAAGGTCAATGGAGTTTGTTTGAATGGCAGTATTTGGATGAACGTGGTGATGTCAAACCAACGACATTATGGGATTTCAAAGATGTCAATAGTGAACGTGGGACAGAATCATTTATTAAGTATTTAGGATTTAACAAGTCGGACTTCCCAAATCCAAAACCAGTTGGTACTATTGAAAGAATTATTAAGATTGCAACCGACAAGGATTCCATTATCCTCGACAGTTTTGCAGGCTCCGGCACAACCGCCCACGCTGTTCTGAATATGAACAAGCAAGACGGCGGCAACCGCAAATTTATCCTTATTGAAATGATGGACTATGCAGACAGCATAACCGCTGAGCGTGTAAAGCGTGTAATTGACGGCTACGGCGAGGGTAAAAAGGCAACCCCTGGCACAGGCGACGGCTTTGCATTTTATGAGTTAGGCGAAACGCTCCTTAACGGCGAATACCTCAATGAAAATGTTCCGCTTGAAAAGATTCGTGAATACGTCTATTTCACCGAAACAAAGCAGTCTGTGACCGACAAAGCGGACGAGCCATATTTCCTCGGAGGGCATTACGGTACGGCTTACTATTTCTACTATGACAAAAACGAGGTAACTGCGCTTGACAGGGACTTTCTGCACACGGTAAAGACAAAGGCTGACAGTTATGTGATTTATGCCGATAAGTGTTTTTTGAGCGACGAGGAGCTTGAAAAACTGCATATTACTTTCAAGAAAATTCCTCGTGACATTACAAGAATGTGAGGTGCAGACTATGAATTTAAATAACTATCAGCGTGAGGTTATGGTCGATTTATCCAAATATCTGTCTGCACTGAACGAAACAGGCGACCTTTACAAGGCGTGGCAGAAATATTGGAATGACAAGGATATTGCGGTTGGATTTGGCGGCGTTCCCGCTTACCGCAACAATATTAAGGACGTACCGCATATTTGTATGAAGGTTCCGACAGGCGGTGGCAAGACCTTTATGGCTTGTGCGGCTGTCCGCCGTATATTTGATGAGCTGCCGTCAAATAAACCTAAAGTGGTGGTTTGGCTTGTTCCGTCTGACCCTATATTGGCACAGACCACAACTAACCTGATGAATCCCGATCACCCTTACACACAGAGATTAATTGCGGATTTCGGCGGCAGAGTTGGCGTTTTCACAAAGGAAATGCTCTTAAACGGGCAGAATTTCACCCCCGATACCGTTCACGAACAACTAACCGTCTGCATTTTGAGCTACGGATCTTTGCGTATTGACAGCCAAAAGAAAGACGTTCGCAAAGTCTATCAAGAAAACGGTAATCTCAAAAGCTTTGCCGATTATTTCAAGGACGAGTCGGAATTGCTGGCAAATACGCCCGATACTGCATTGATACAAGCTCTTCGTCATCTATCGCCTGTGGTAATCGTTGATGAAAGTCATAATGCAGGTTCCGATTTAAGCGTGGAAATGCTGAATAACCTCAATCCGTCTTTTGTGCTTGACCTTACGGCAACACCTCGAAAGAACAGCAATATTATTTCGTATGTTGACGCCCGAAAGCTCAAATCGGAGAATATGGTTAAACTCCCTGTTATAGTCTATAACCGCACATCAAGGGACAGTGTTATTGACGACGCAATTCATCTTCGCGGAATACTTGAGCAGCAGGCTGTTGAGGAGGAAGAACGCACTGGCTTTTATATCCGTCCGATAGTATTGTTTCAAGCACAGCCGAAAAACAGCAGCGACAATGACACTTTTGACAAGGTAAAAGAGATACTTCTCGGACGTGGTATTCCCGAAAATCAAATTGCAATCAAGACATCAAAGCTCAACGACCTCGCAAAAATTGATTTGATGAAGCGAGATTGTCCGATACGGTACATTATTACGGTCAATGCGCTGAAGGAGGGCTGGGACTGTCCGTTTGCCTATATTCTCGCAAGCCTTGCCAATAAGACCTCAAAGGTCGATGTAGAGCAGATACTCGGCAGAATACTCCGTCAACCGTATGCCCGAGAGCACAATGCAAAACTGCTGAACAGCTCTTTTGTTCTGACTTGCTCCAATGCATTCCATGAAACTCTCGACAGTATTGTTGCAGGACTTAACAGTGCGGGTTTTTCACGCAAGGATTATCGTATTGGCGATACGCTCCCTGTTCCAGAACAGCAACTACCTGTTCCGGAAACTAAACCGGAGCAGACTACAATTGAGCTCACTCCCGAAACGGTAACAGAAGATGATTTCTTAGATATTCAAACTAATGCCGAACCTTTGCCGTATTCGGAAACAGTAAAAACAGTTTCTCCGTCTGTTGAGGCAATGATTTCACAAGCGGAAAAAGCAACAGAACAATATGAAGAAGAAACGAAAGAAGAAAGCGTTTGGGTGGGCGGTGAACTTGGTGATATGCTTAAACAATTCCGTATTCAAGAACAATTCACAGAACAGGTAAAGATGCTGAAAATACCACAATTTTGCATCGAATCCGTCCCAGACCTTTTCGGCGGCAATACTGCTTTGTTGACAAAAGAAAGCCTTATGAAAGGTTTTTCACTCAGCGAGCAGGACGCTTCTGTCAACTTTAGCCTTTCAACAGGCGAAATGTTTGAAATAGATGTGGAAAAACAGGGCGAAGCTGTACCAAAGTATAAAAAGCTGTCAACCTTAGAAGATGAATATCTGCGCAAGCTGTTCGCTAAAATGGCTCTCGGAGAAAAGATTGAAAGCTGCACACAAAAAATATGCAATGAGATCAACCGTGACAACGCTTTCAGTACAGCGGAAATCGAAGCCTATGTTCGCCGTATAGTTGCAAATATGACCGATGATGAACTTTCGGCTCTTGAAACATCGTATATCACCTATGCTTCTCGCATAAAAGAAAAGATTGCGGAATTAAAGGCGGCGTATATGCAGGAGCGTTTCTACGAACTTATCGAACGTGACCGCATATTTACCGATGAAACCTACATTTTCCCTATGGTGATAACTCCGTCGGAATCAACGGACAAAGTACCGAAATCGCTGTATGAAGCTGAATGGGATAAGATGAACGGATTTGAACGGCGCACTCTCGATGTGATAGCCGGCTGCGAGGGAGTTCTTTGGTGGCATAGGATTATTGAGAAAAAAGGATTTCATATCAATGGCTTTATCAATCACTATCCCGATTTTATGGTTATGATGAAATCTGGTAAGATAGTTATTGTTGAAGCTAAAGGCGATGATCGTGACAATGGTGACAGCAGAAAGAAACTGAAACTCGGTCAGACTTGGGCTGCTCAAGCCGGTAGAAAATACCGCTATTTTATGACCTTCGACCAAAACTCCATTGAGGGAGCTTATAATCTGGAGGATTTTGCTGATGTGCTTAAAGATTTATAAAGTATTTTGCAGGGACAAGTGAAAAAGTGCCGTTTCGCTTGAAGGACTGAGCGGTGAACAGAGAAAAATAATAAGCTTGTCACAAATTTTTAGAACCTGCAATGCAATATCAAAGTGCAAAGAATTCAGCTTTGCGCCGGGATCCTCTGCCCATGCGGTCAGCATAAGCAGAGGTATCATCAGCAGAAGGAGGAAAAAACACTGTATTTTGTGTAAAGAAGATTTCATAGAGTCGATCACCTATTCTCATTCAAGGTACAAGCCGGAGAAAATGTCCCGAAAAACAGATGTCACATCTTCTACCGCATCGGGTGCTGCGCAGAAACCGTAGAGATAAGTATGAGTGTCTGTATCCATAGCATAAACGGTCCATTCACGCATGTTCTCACTCTCGCCTGCGGTATATGTAACAATATAAACAGGGTAGGTCATCTTTTGGGTATATTCATCATTTTGCTCAAAGGACAACATAGCGTAGGTGTCCGTTTCGCACAGTGATACAGCACACTCAGAAATATAGTCCTCCAGAGGCTGAACATCACCATCCCAATTTCCCAGCAGCGCCGTGTTTACCACCATGATCTGCCCATCCTCGGTGACATCTGAATAGTAATAGGTGCCGTCATCATTCTTTTCGGAGCGAAGGGTCTCCATATTGGCAAACGGCAGCGCACCGCCCATCAGCATGGGGGTCGTTTCACCTTCTTCTCGGATAATGTCGCCTCTGCCCTCATCACCGAGATTTGATTCATTCGGTTGGTATATGAACTGTTGGTTCTCCGTGTCCCAGAACCACACTGCTTTGATCTCACTGCCGTTGTCATCGAACCACATAGTAACGTCGGTGTTGCCGTCACCGTTCAGGTCGGAGAAATCGGTGCTCTTGTACATAGCCCACACATCTTCCGCAGGTGCGAGCTTATCCGCAAGTGCAGGCGGGTACTCCACACCGTCAAAGAAAGTCTGACTCTCTGTATCGTAATAGAAATTGGAAGCCTTTTTGTTGACGCACACCAGCACATAGGTGTCCTCACCGTTTCGTGTGATGGTACCGCTGGATTGGATAATGCCCCATGTGCGCCAGTCGGCTCCGATGTCGTCATCGCCGCCTCCAACGTCGTCATCGCCGCCTCCAATGTCGATGTCGCCTCTGCCCTCATCACCGAGATTTGATTCATTCGGTTGGAATATGAACTGTCCGTTCTCCGTGTCCCAGAACCACACTGCTTTGATCTCACTGCCGTTGTCATCGAACCACATAGTAACGTCAGTGTTGCCGTCACCGTTCAGATCGGAGAAATCGGTGCTCTTGTACATAGCCCACACATCTTCCGCAGGTGCAAGCTTATCCGCAAGGGCAGGCGGGTACTCCACACCGTCAAAGAGGGTCTGACCATCCGTATCGTAATAGAAGTTGGAAGCCTTTTTGTTGACGCACACCAGCACATAGGTGTCTTCTCCGTTTCGTGTGATGGTACCGTCGGATTGGATAATGCCCCAGGTACGCCAATCGCCTCCAATGTCGCCGCCACCGCAAGCCGACAAGCCAAGGCAGACAGCAGCTGCGGACAGAAGCGCAAAATTCTTTTTTAAATGATTCATCATTTTTACTTTCCTCCTCTTTCATTACATCTTGTAAAAGGCTCCATCATCACCCCAATTGATTATCGTGTAATCAAATTCAAACATACGATATCGCACACCTTCATTTACAAGAGAAACTCCATAATAGATACTGGCTCCTTCCTTGGCGTAGATAAGTATGCCGTGGTCTATCAGCTCGCCATCGGGATTTTCGGGTGTACGCTCATAGAAGCCCCAGTATCCGTCACCGTCGATAATGATGAATGTGTCTGCCGAAGGATCTTCGTCATAATACCAGATTCCTTCATACGTTGAAATACAATTCTGGTAAAGCTCATCATTCCAGCTGTAATACTCATTGCCCATGTTAGCCGGGTCATTCCGGTAAAAGACACTCTCGTTCCAGATGACAACACCATCTTCAAACATGACCATTTTGTAGGATACACCGTCATTAATAGAAGAATAAGCGTAATAGGTATTAGATCCGGCATCGTAGTCGGTAAACATACCTCGGTCTATTTCCACAGCATTGGGATCACCGGGCTTGATCTCAAATAGGCTCCAGCTTCCGTCACTCCTGATCTCAATGAATAAGTCTGCCGAAGCATCATACCAGTTGCCTTCAAACATCGAAATATACTTCAGGAGCAGCTCAAGATCAGGGTCGTAGTTTTCATTGCTGCCGGTTGTCTGATATTCAAATCCCGGCACATTGTGAAGATAATCGGGCTTTTCAATTGCAAGTATTTCGCATAGTATTTCGAAGACAGAAGGTATTCCCTTGCCAAGGTCGGAATCGAAAGTAACGTCGCCTGTGTGATATTCGTACATTCTTTGATTAATATCACGGATAAGATGGTAGAACATCCAGTACTCATCATACTCGTCAATGTCGTCTATACTCATAAATCTCGCACCGTAATAATCAATATCATAGTGATTGTATTTAAGAATTCTTATGATATTGACAACAATATCCTTCTGAACCGTATAACAATCATAATCATCGTACCAGCCCTCATCGTCGCTATAAGCTTCGATATTTTCCTTCTCATAGCTGAACCAGTATTCGGCATCGGCGGTCATATAAGCATGGTCGGCGTCATTCTCATAAACAAGCACCTTGTTGGGCTGTGCTGCCGACGCATCAGACGCCCCCGATACGGTAGTTTCATCGTGTTTGTCTGACGGGCTTGATGTTTCCGCATTAGATACAGAAGTTTCCTCGGGCGGGTCTGACATAGCTGCAATGCCCGTCGCTTCTTGTGCAATAGTCTGTGCCTTGGTTACCTCTTTGCTCTCCTCCGTCACAAATTCAACGCTGAACATAGGCAAAGTGCTTTCGTATGCTCTCTCAACATTGGGAGAATCTATCTGCATAAGAGCTTTCATGTCCTTTCCTCTTGCACCGTAGAAAAAGCCTTGATTGGAAAGCCACCTTACATAGCTGTCGCCAACAAAAATATTATCGTCATCGGCAACAACATTAAAGCATGCAAAAAGGTTTTTTCGCTCTGTTTCGGAGGTGAGATAGTCAAAGGAAACCGCCATTTCCATTCCATTCAATGCATCTTCGTATCGGATAACGCCGTCATAGAAAGAAGTTTCCGTAAACTGGAGCGGCATAGTTATAAGAGCGCCGTATTCCTCAATGAAAACGGTCTGCATCTCCACATTGCGTATTTCCGAGCTTGATGTGACAATGGTGAACTCTTGTTCAAACTCCTCATATACCCAGGCATACTCCGTGGGGTAATTAAGGATAGCGCATACGTTTTCATTGTCGGTAAGATACATAACAGCATATGAGCCGCCGTCCAGATAGCTTGCTTTTACACGGCGTTCACCGTCAATATAGCTTTCGTCAAAGCCGTATGCCTCTGCCCAGTCATCAAGAGAAAGACAGTCGGGGTCTGCTAAAAATATTATCTGCGCACCTGTTACGGGATCGGTAAAATAGATCATTCCGTCCTCTTTTTCGACCTGTGAGAAAAGTTCGGGATAAAGGAGAATAACGCCGTATTCTTTGCTGTAATATGCCGCAATTTCACGGCTTAATTTATCGCTGTAAGCCGTGGAACGGTCTTTTGAATAGCCAACCTTTGAAGGCTTGCTTTTCCATATCCCGTCACCGACAAAGCGGCATTTTATAAGCTTTGTCAAATCTTCATATATCCCGCTGATATTTTCGGGATAGGTCAGTTCCGCATCAACGATAAATTCGCTGCCGAAGCCCGAATATCCGAAGGTCACCTTTCCGTCTTTTTTGCTTTCGGAGGTGAACCAGTTGGGTCCGTATGCAAGCACGAGATTATTTTCCGTGTTTTTTATAAAGCCTTCGACCTCTGTCATTGAAGTGTATTTATTGGGTGAAAGAGTCACATTGAGCGTTGCGCTGCTCTTCTTGTCACGGAAAATATAGCTGCCGTCTTTATCAGAATAATAACTCAGCTGTGCGGGATAATACAGCAGGCAGTGGGCTTCCTCAATATAGAAGCTTGCACTGTCCGTGCGGTATTTGTTCTCGCTTTTATTTTCCGAATATGGTTTTTTATCCGTTACAAGCGCAGCAGCTACGGACGCAGTGTATTCCTTTCCGCTGTCCTTTGGGTAATTGTTCACCGTCACAGATACCGTCGTGTTTCCCGAGTTCACATAAACGGTCTTGGGAACGTCTTCTTCGTCGGATACAACTGTCCACTCGTTTCCGCAGCTTTCACCCTTCAAAACCGACGGAGCCTCTGCAATGTCATTTTTCACTTCATCCGAAGAGCTCTGCACTACTGCCGCAGCCTCCGCAATTTTATTTTCCATTTCTTCCTGAGTTATCTCCTCAAAGGTAAGGGATATTTCGCCGTCATCGTATGTAAAAGTTCCGTCCTCATTGTCGGTTATATTCTCTACCTGTGCAACATACTGTGAACTTGGTTCGGTATAGTCATTTGAGCCATCGTCGAACCAGAAAACTATAACCATTATCGCAAGTAAGAGCAGAATCGCAGTAACTATCGAGGAACCAACTATACCGAGAATTTTCAGGGTTTTGTTTTTTATTTTCAAAGCTGATAAGATTATTCCTGCCACTGAGATCGGCAGAAAAAGAAAAATAAGAAATATCTCCATATTATTACCCCTTTTAAAATACATCATTATTTCATAGCTTAATTATAAATCATTGTGACTTCAAATACAATGTCCCTCAGGGACACTCTTGCGTCTGTACCGTTGCAAATCAAAAAACTGTGTGATATAATATGATACAGAAATTCCTTGATAGGTGATAATATGTTTAAATTTATAAAGAACAATTTTTTTGCGAAGAGTATGGATTTCAGGGTAAGGATATTTAACCTGCTTGCGGCAACAGGCTTCATTATGAGCCTCGTGATATTTGCCGCTTCGCTGATAAACGGTGCATCTGCACTCAACTGCGCTGTGCTGTTGTCATCGGCTGTTATTTCGGCGATATTACTTATATATTCAGCTAAAACGGGTAATTACCGTCCATGCTACATAATTACGATCACATTCGTTTTTATGCTGCTGTTTCCCATAATGTTCTTCACAGCAGGCGGATATAACAGCGGTATGCCTTGTTTTTTTGTTTTTGCAGTGGTGTTTACTCTTTTTATGCTGGAGGGAAAAGCAGGTATTATATGTGCCGCAGCCGAGATTGTCATTTATGTATTGTGCTGTGCCGCAGCTTATCGTTTACCGCAGCTTGTAACGCCGTTTCCCGATGAAGGAAGCATTGTCGGTGACGTTGTGACCGGCATTTGCGTTGCATCCTCCGCCTTGGGTGCTGTCATGTTTTTTCAAATAAAAATGTATAACGAAGCAATGGAGGAGGCGCGCCGCAGCAGCAAGGCAAAGGGCATTTTCCTTGCAAATATGAGCCACGAGATTCGCACGCCGATAAACGTTATTCTTGGCATGAACGAGCTTATAACACGTTCCTCCGACCATCGGGAAATGCTTGAATACACCTCAAAAATACAGAGTGCAGGCGATCTGCTGCTTTCTATCATAAACAACATTCTCGATGTCACACAGATAGAATCGGGAAAAATAATGACCTCGGTCAAGCCATACAGAACCGATTCACTTGTGTCGGAGCTTGCATCCATCGGCAGTGAGCTTTGCGGCAAAAAAGGTCTGGTCTTTACGGCTGATATTTCTCCGAGTATGATGTCTATGCTTGAAGGTGACAAAAATCATCTTAAACAGATCGTTACAAACTTTCTCACCAATGCCGTCAAATATACCCAATGCGGAAGTGTGACGCTTTCGGCGGAAACCTCCGTCAGGAATGATAATAACGAAACCGCCGTTCTGAAAATAACCGTTTCCGACACGGGCATAGGCATACCCGAAAAGGAGCTTTCACATATTTTTAAAGTGTTCGGAAGAGGAAAAAATGCTGTGGAATATGCTGTTGAGGGTACAGGTCTTGGACTTGCAATAGCAAAGGATCTTGCAGACAGCATGGGGGGACGGCTTATTGTGGAAAGCTGTGAAGGCAAGGGCAGCACCTTCGGAATAGAAATACCGCAGAAGGTCTGCAACAGCTCCCCTATCGGTGAAATAGCCCTTACCGTAAGCGAAAGAAACTGTTCGGACAGCTTTATTGCCCCCGAGTGCCGCATTCTTGCAGTAGATGACAATGCCGATAATCTTCGTGTGATAAGCCTGCTGCTTGAACGCACTATGATAACTGTCGATACCGCTTCCGATGGCTTATCGGCGGCAAAGGCGGTGGAAACTACAGCTTATGACCTCATTCTTCTGGACTATATGATGCCTGTTGCAGACGGAATACAAACGCTAAAGATGATGCGTGAAAACGGTCTGTCTGAAAGCACTCCCGTTATCGCTCTGACCGCCGAAGCATTGTCGGGGTCGGAGGAAAAATTCATCTCAGCAGGCTTTTCGGCATATCTGACCAAGCCCATAAGCTGGCATACTCTTGAGAAAATGCTTATTGCAATGCTTCCTTCTGACAAGGTAATAATCGGCAGTTCGTCGGAGGATATCATCTCCCCCGCGGAATCGTACAGACTGTCAGAGCTTATTAAAAAATATGATGTAGACCTTGATTCGGGACTAAGCTATCTGAGTGGGAATATGACCCGATTCCGTACCCTTGCGAAGATTTTTTCGGACGGATATGACCATAATCGCGAAAGGCTTGAAAATATGTTTGACGCGCGCAGCGACAGGCTTATTTTTGAGATACATTCCCTCAAATCTGCCGCAAAGGGCATCGGTGCTATCTCGCTGTTTGAAATTGCAAAAACTATGGAGGACCGTCTTGCCTGCGGTGACTGCGGCTATGCCGAACACGCCCGTGAGCTGCTTATGTTTGAATGGGAGCGTGCGGCAGAGGGAATGAAGCTTCTTGTTTCGGAAACAGCGGATAATATCCGGTCTGTTTCGCCGGAGCATATCAGCAGCGAAAGTCTTGAAATGCAGATACAAAAGGGTTTGGAGGAGCATGTCTGGCTCGAAACACAAAATGCTCTTTCGCAGCTTATCAATAAGGAAACGGATGCGGAAGCAATACGTAACCTGACATATATTTCGGAGTTTGTTGACGAACTTGATTTTGTAAGTGCGGAAACACTTTTCAGTCAGTTTTTAGAAAGGAGAAAGGCAAATGTGCGATGAAAAAAAGCGTATAATGGTGGTGGACGATGATAAGCTGCTGCTGAAAAATGCCGCCGTGCTGCTTGGCGTAAATTACAGCGTAAGTCTGTATTCGGGCGGAACAGAGGCGCTGAAAGCGTTGTCGGAAAAAGCTCTGCCCGACCTTATTCTGCTTGATGTAAAAATGCCTGATATAGACGGCTATACCGTAATTCAGCGGATACATGAAATTCCTCGATGCAAAAATATCCCCATAATATTCCTCACGGGAATGTCCGATGAAGAGGACGAGCTGAAAGGCTTTCAGTTAGGCGCTGCGGATTATATCAAGAAGCCGTTTTCTCAGAAAATACTGCTTGCAAGGATAAGCAATCTTTTAAATAAATCCGAACCTGACCCTTTGTCGGCAGAGCTTATCACCGCCGATTTTACCGATACGGAACGTAAAGTCGCCGAGCTTATCATAAAAGGATACAGCGGCAAGGAAATAGGCGATATGCTGTTTTATTCATACAGCTACATAAAAAAGCTGCTTGCATCAATGCGTGAAAAGTGCCACTGTGAAACCCTTGGTGACTTGAAAAAAATCCTTTGCGGAAGTTATGAGCAGAAAAAATATTGCAGACAATAGGTTTTCAAAATATTTATAAAGACAAATGAGAGGAGGTAATGCAGAAAAACGGCGGCTTTATTGATCAAAAAATTTAAATTGAAAGGCAATCATTAGAAAGGGGAATTTTTATGAAACTAAATCGAATAACTGCGGTGCTTTTGGCATTTTTCCTGTCGTTTTCGCTTATCGGAATGAATGCACAGCATGTAAGTGCGGTAAAGGCGAACGAGGCGGGCATCCATGTGTCCGGACCGGAGAAATATTATGACAGTGAGTCCGGCAAGTATTGCATGAAGGTCACGCTGGATAATCAGGGCTACTGTGTTTTGAGAATGAGTGCTTATCTCTATAATGCGGACGGCAAGTGCATAGTAAAATATGAGAACAAAGGCAACTACTACTATATCGCTCCGGGTGAGAAGAATAGCATGACTTTCCGCAGGGATTATTCCAAGATGCCGAGCGGCACCTGTACTCTTGTCTATAATGTGACAGCTTACAGCTATTACGACTGGAACAAGGAGGCATATAGGGATATTTCCTTCACATGGAAGTGGAAAGTCAACAAGAATGAGACGAGCCAACCGTCTATCAGCTTCAAGGAGATGACGTATCATACCAAGGATAATGGAACAGTCGTTCCCCGTATCAACGTCAAATATCAGAACCTCAAGGGTCAGTCAAAGACGTACTACTTCTATGACGAGTATGGCTACCTTGTCCGTATATATGAAGGTGGTAAGACTGTATACAGCAGCGGTACAACTTGGTTAGAATGGAATGGTGTGTCTGACGACGGTGTGCAGTACCCAAGCGGCTACTATACCGTCGAGGTGGCGTTCTCAAACGGGATGAGTATTTCAAAAGAGTTCTACTTTGACTTTTCACAATATAGTTACGGATAAAGGTGGTGTGTGTGATGAAACGAATAAAAGAATGTTTGGCAATGCTGCTGTCGCTGTCCCTGTTATTGGCAGGCTGCGCATCTGCGGGTGCGCCGACCGATGTTTCTACTGATGCTTCGACCGATGTTACGACCGATGTCACGACCGATGCTGCAACAGAAGTTACGACCGAAATGCCTCTCGGCGACGGTGTGTGGGAGGCAGTGTGCGGCAGCTATGCGTGGGACGAAAGCAGTCAGTACACCAACTCCGTACTCTCTA
>CAMCRP010000076.1 GCA_945877315.1 uncultured Ruminococcus sp.
GATGCAGGACGAGAGGGGGAGCTTATTTTCCGCCATATTTACAATGCCAATAAGTGCAGCAAGCCTGTAAAGCGCCTTTGGACAAATTCAATGACCGATGAAGCCATTACAAAGTGTATGGCAAACCTCCCGCCCGACAGCGACTTTGATGGTGAATACTATGCCGCACTTGCAAGGGAGAAATCCGATTGGATAATCGGAATGAATCTGTCTCGCCTTTACGGTATAAAGGATAACTATTCACACCGTATCGGTCGTGTAAAAACGCCTGTACTTTCACTTATTGTTGACCGTGACAATGAGATTTCTGCTTTCCAAAAGAAAACTACATACCGCCTTGAAATGGAGAACGGTGCAGTATCGACCACAGAGTATCAGACAAAAGAAGATGCCGAGTATGCGAGAGCAAAATGCAGCGGCAAACCGATCAATGTGTTGTCTGCAATAACAGAGGAAAAGCATATCAACAGACCGCTTTTACATAGTCTGACCACTCTTCAGCAGGAAGCAAACAGGGTGTATGGATTTACTGCAAAGCAGACGCTTGATGCGGCACAGACCTTATATGAAAACAAGCTGATTACCTATCCCCGTACTGATTGCAATTATGTTTCGGAGGATATGCGGGGACAGCTGATCCGTGTGGTTAGCACTATCGGAGAGCGTCCCGAATATGCGGACAGAGCGCACGGGCTTATCGGGGCAAAGCTTAACCTTGACAGCAGAATTATCAATGATAAGGCAATGGGCGGGCATGACCACCACGCTATTATCCCCGAAGCAAGTACGGCGAGCTTTGATAATCTTTCGGATATTGAACGTAAGGTTTACGGTTTGATCGTAAACAGGCTGCTTTGTGCAGTTGATAAGCAGTACAGCTTCACAGAAATAAATTATGAGTTTTGGTGTGAGGATATTACCTTTACTCTCAAAACCGAATCAGCAACAGAAATGGGCTGGAAGCAGTATGATACCGAGAAATCAACAGTTAGCAGCATTTCAGCACCTAAGTATATCGAAGGCGGTTCATTTGATATGGTGAACATTACTATCAAAGAATGTGTTACCAAACCCCCGAAGCATTTTACGGACGCAAGCCTGTTGTCGGTAATGAACAATATCGACAACAGGATAGACGATAAGGAACTGAAAGCAGCGGTAAGCGGCAAAGGAATCGGTACTGAAGCTACCAGAGCGGATATTATTGAGCAGCTCATTGCAGCAAAATATGCAGAGCGTAAGGATAAGAATATTATTGCTACTGAGTTCGGCAGAGAGTTTATTGCGTCAGTCCCCGATAATGTAAAGTCTGTTGAACGAACGGCAGAGTGGGAGCAGGTATTTACAAGCATTATGGAAAAGGGAATATCTGCTGAGTCTTTTATGGAGGATGTAAAGGAATTTGTCAGTTCCGTGATCGCCTATGAGAACAGTCCTACAAGACACAGAACACCCGTTAATTTACCCGAAAGCGATAGGAGAACGGTAATAGGCATTTGTCCCAGATGCGGAAAGAATATATATGAGGGCAGGCAGAACTATTATTGTGAATCGGGAAAGGACGGCTGCGGTTTTACTTTATGGAAAGAGCCTAAGTTTTTTAAGGATAACATTACCCCCGAAAAAGCGGCAGCGCTTATTAACGGTAAGTCGATTACTATGAAAGCAGAAAGCAAGGAAGGCATAGTTTATTCTGCTGATTACAAAATGCACGATACGGGAAAGTATATAAATCTTGAACGTGTCAAGGCAGAAAAAACTGTTATCGGCAAGTGTCCCCGCTGCGGAAGGAATATTCTTGAAGGCAAGTTAAACTTCTATTGTGAATCGGGAAAGGATGGCTGTGGTTTCAATCTTTGGAAAAAGGATAACCACAACGGAATAAGCGTTACTGCCGAAAATGCAAAGGACCTTCTGGAAAGCAAAATCATTTCCAAGCAGAAGAAAAAGCTGTCGGGTGAAAACATAAGGGTAAGATACAGAATGGTCGATACAGGCAAGTACATTAATCTCGAAGAAGTTAAGGAGAAGTAAATGGAACAGGCTGATAAGAACAGTTCGGGCAAGGCTCAGAAAATTCCCAATGTGCTTACACGTTATGCGATACTTGCACGGATATACGGTGCCGTAATTCCTGCAAATACGGAGATAAGACAGCTGCCGAAGGAAAAGGCAAAGCTGCTGCGGAATGAAAATCATACCGAAAATACCGACAGGCTTCTCTATCTTTACGGTGCGGGTATCCTCGATGAAGATGCGCTGGATTTGCTTATCCGTGGATTTAAAGGAAATATTCGAAATGATGTTATCGCTGCTGAAAACAGAGTTATTGCAGACAGCGTGAAAGCACCGGAGGACAGAATAACTTCCGGGCTTGTTCAGAACGCATTGCTTTGTGCGGCGTATACGAAGAAATATGATATGTTACAGACGGTATCGTTTGATGAAGCATTGGAAATGACAGAGCTTCCTCACGTCTGCATCACTGACGGGAAAATGAGGGCTAGGGATATTGAATTTCTGAGATTTCTTGCGGAAATAAATGAGCCCATGGGACATTATGGAGATGCTGCTAATGTATATGTTGAGGACGAGTCGAATGTAAAGGCTTTCGCAGAAACCGAAAATGTGGAGCTTGATAAAAGTCCGGTCATTCTGAATATGAAAAATGCAGTCATTTATTCAAAGGTGTTTGACAAAGATTACGGCAGGGACTTTATTAAGTATGCAAAAGAGAATAAGATACCGCTGAAAATCGACTGCGACAGAGAATATATCAGCTATGTCGAAAAGGTCAAGCTTCATTTTGACATTCGTCACTATGAGCGCAGACGTTACATATGCGGCAACAGGGTGAATTGGTTTGATTATGCACCTTCCGTTGACGGGGCAATAACCGATAATCTTGCAGCGATAACCCGGACAAAGCCCATAGACCTTAGCGTCAAGGATAAATACAACAATGAGGACCTGGTTGACAAGGCTGCTGAAAGGTATAAAACAAAATATCCCTTCGCTGAAGATACCGTTCTTGAAATTTTTCACGACAAAAAGACTTCATTGAAGATATTGAGAAACGGGAAATTCATCGATGTTGATAAAACCCTTTTCCATACACAGCTTTTTGAGTTTGATAAGATATGGGGTATTATCCAAATGTGTTCCAGAAACGGACAGCTCAGAAAAATGAATGACCGTATTGTTATTCCCGAAAGTGTATGGAATGAGATTTCTCCTGATGAACGTGAGTATGCTGACAGGCTTATTCGAGAACAGTATATTCGTCAGACGGAACATCGCAAGTCTAACAAATTGCTTAAATCACTCAGCGATATGAAAGAAAATGCCGAATCTGAAAAGAAGAAAAAAGAAGCAATAAGTACTATGCAGAAGGCGGCTGAACAGAAACGGATAAATGATGCTGCAAACCGTCCTGCAGGAGTGCAGACGTAAGGGGGTGAGCATATGAAAGTGTTTATCAGAGAATATTGTCGTGATGTGACAATAAGGATTTTCGGTCTTGATGGAGAAGAACGCACAAAGGAGTTCTTCGATAAGCATTTTTCCGATGTCCGTGGCGTTGGGAAAATGTCTGATGAGGACAGAAAAGAAAATCTTTCCGAAGCGGAATATTACATTGCAACGGCAGAGCAGTTTGAGTTTCTTGCTCAGAATATTGGAAACATTCAGAAAGCTATCGATTTAGCGGCTGTTGCACAAATTTACGGCAGAAACGAATATATCGAGGACGAGGATAATTGCCTCATATGAGAAAGGAAAAAGCTATGGCAGATGCAACAAACCTTGAACTTCAGAGAAGGATCGAGGAACTTGAAAATAAAAGTAACATTATGCAAAGCAAGTTTGAAACGCTTGAAAATCAGGTGCAGACAATAAGTCAGTTTATTTCTGCTATTACCGCAGCACAGAATATCGATCAGACTATGGACGAGATCGAAAATGTAACCAAGCAGCTCACGCAATGTGAGAAGGCAACGTTTTACTGCTACGACAGAACAGCCGATAAGTTCTTCTCTCACGATGATTACCGCACTTGGCAGGATGATAAGTCGGCAGAGGAAATAAAGCGTGTATTTGAAAGCAAGGAAGTCCTCTCGGACAGTAAGAAAGCAGTTATTCCCCTTGTGTCCGTAAGAGAAAAATCAATGGGTGTTATCGTTGCTGAAAAAGAAAGCGGATTTACACAAGACGATTATGACAAATTACGTCCCGGCGGTCAAGTCGCAAATACGGTGGAACTTGCTTTGTCAGAGGAATTTCAGCATCAGGGACGATTGGTAGATGAACTTACTGAACTGAAAAATCGGCAGGGACTTAATGAGTATCTTGAAAATACTCTCTGCGGCAACATAAACAGAGGAATGGACGCAAGTATCATATTAGTCGATATTGATAATTTCAAGAAGGTCAATGATACATATGGACACGGTGCCGGCGATGTTGTCCTAAAGGGCGTTGCAGATGTATTAAAAGAAGCTACAAGAGCGGGTGCCGATTGTGCTTTTCGTACAGGCGGCGAGGAAATGGTTTGTATTCTCCATTGCCCTCCCGAAATGGCAGTGAAAACTGCCGAGCAAATTCGTCAGAAAATACAGGACACGATTTATGATGTTATTGATAAAAGTAAGTGCCCTGCGAAGGTCAATGTTACATTATCGGTTGGCTTACATCACATGAAACCTGTTCGGGAAATGACACCGACTAATGCAAGAGAGGTTTTCGACAACGAACTGATAAATGCCGATTTTGCTGTTTATCATGCAAAGGAAACAGGCAAAAACAAGGTCGTTACTTTTGATGATAACATACTTCTTTCGTATCTTGCTTCAAGAGCCGCAGAAATGCTGTGCGGTGAAAACAAAGCGAATATTGCTGAAATGAAGAGTCAGATCGAAGAAATGCTTATCAAGGATAACGACTATGAAACAGTTATCGAAGCATTGCAGGCACACGCAGAGGAACACCCGGAATTATTAGAAGAATCCGAAAAAATAATTACAAGGCTGGGAGATTTTTTTCAGGGTGACATTCCCGAAACTGAGAAAATCGAGGAGATAGAAACGGAGGAAAACACAATGAGCAATTATGGAAGTAAGGCACCTAAGTTTTATAATAAGGAAGCCTTCAAGGATATTCAAAACAAGGAATACATAAGGACAGATGCAGCGACTGCTTTTAAGATCGCACAGCGGGCAATGGAAGAAAACGTTGAGTTCTCAGCAAAGTATGACGGGGAAAGGTCGGCTGTTACCGTTGATGGTGTAAGGGACAGAGCTTTTGTTGAAGCAATGAGAGAGGAATTCAATATTCCCGAAAGCTCACGCAGCGAAGGACAGTATGATAAGCATGCACAGAATTACAGACGTGAAGCTGCTTCACAGGAACATCAGCCTGCATATTTCGGACACGGCGAACGCCGTCAGACACAGGAAAACAGTCCTAAGTACTATAATCGGGAGGGCTTCAAGGATATTCAGAATAAGGAGTCTGTTCGCACTGATTCCAAAACTGCTTATGCGATCTCACAGGAAGCACAGAAATTCGGGATTGACCATTCAGTAAAGTATGACGGAGAAAAGTCTACAGTCACACTTGACGGTGTGAAGGATAAGGCGTTTGTTGATGCGGTCAGACAGGAGTTTAATATTCCCGAAAACAGCCGCCCCAAACGTGAGGCTGAGAAACCGTCATATTTCGGGCATAATACAGCAGCGCAGGAGAACCGTAATTCTTATCCTTCCCGCAATAATAATCCTCAGAGCAAAGAAGCGTCATACTTTAATCGTGAGGGCTTTAAGGATATTCGTAACAAGACGTATATCCGGACCGATTCCAAAACAGCTTATGCCATTTCCAAGGCTGCAACAAAGCGTGGAGTGGAACATTCAGCGAAGTATGATGGTGTAAACTCAGCCGTAACCGTTGACGGAGTAAGAAACAGGGATTTTGTTGATGCTGTCAAGAAAATGGCAGCTTGGGCAGAAAAGGTACAGATAAAAGAAGCTCAAAATCAGAACAGGGCAAAGAGCGGCGGGGCGAGATGATATGTATTATTCCGACGAACAGATCAGACGTGCTGAAAGTCGCGGAATAACCGAGTATTTCCGAAGTAAGGGTTATTCCTGCGACCGTGAAGGCAGGGAGATACATATACACGGCTTTGGCGGCTTGAAAGTAAAAGAGGATACTCAGGAATACTATATACATTCCCGTCACGTCGGAGGGATAGGTCTTGTAAACTGCCTTATGAAGACGTTTGATATGACATTTCCCGAAGCGGTAAGAGAAGCACTTTATGGTGAAGAACCGGGTGCTGAGTATGCGGAAGAGAATAAGTCGGAAAGAGTCCTTGTTATAAAAAAGTCGGAAGAAACAGTTGAACCGCCAGAAATACCCCAGGCTGCTGATGATAACAAACGGGTTTATGCTTATCTTTCAAAAGAACGCTGTATCTCACCCATCATAATAAACGAGCTGATAAATGCCGGATTGTTATATCAGGATAGCAAAGGAAATGCTGTATTTTTGCACCGCAGGGATAATATTCCCTGCGGTGCGGAGATACACGGTACAGGCAGGAAGAAATATGTGATCGGAAATACAAGCTATTCGGAGATAGCGGATAAAAGGATATTGTCGGTCGAACCTTGTGAAGCGGAACTGCTGAATAGATTTCTTTCAAATACCGACATATCTTTTTTGGAATATGTGTATTCCGAAAGTGCCAACATTATTTCCGACAGCAAGGATTTTCGTGTGTTAAGTGATATGACTGAGATCATTTCCGGTCTAAAAGCTGATTATCCCGATTTACAGAGTGAGGTTCAGAAAAAACTGAAATCCTATAAAGGAGTATCTAAGGGAACAACAGATTCATATTTTGAGTATGACAGAGGAAATCCCCAAAAGGCGTATGTTTTTGAAAGTGCAATAGATATGATGAGCTTTATGCAGCTTCACCCCGAAGCTGACAACTGTAAATTTGTTTCTATGGCGGGACTAAAAAACTTTGTTGTTGAAGAATTGCTGGAGAAGGAAATAAAAGTTGTATTGTGCGTTGATAACGATAATGCGGGTGAAGATTTCAGAAAGCGTTTTACAGGGAGGTGCTTTTCATTCACAGAGTGCAGGGTATATGGTGTAAAGGACTTTAACGAGCTGCTGCAAAAGCGTTATGGTCAGAAGGACTTCTTTTCTGCGGTAGGAAAAATGGCAGAATGGAGTAAAAACGTCATAGCAAAAGAAGCGTCGAGGGAGGTGCGATATGGAATGCACGGAAATAGAGCCATATAAGCGGAACATATCCGCATTCGATGAAATATGCGAACTTGGGGAAAAGAAAGACAGATTCATTCAGCTGCGGCGTGAAAAACAGCTGGAACTTGATGATGTTAATTCAAACATTTCCCTTATTGAAGCACAGATAGCAAATATTCTTATGACTAAGAGGAGGAAAGGCGCAAGATGAACACCGAGATATTACATAATGAAACCGCAGAGCCGACATTGGTACAGACCGAGAATAAAAAGCTTGTAAACAAAAGTGAAAAGGTTGCAGAAAGGCTTATTGCTCTCCGTGAAAAGCTTGACAAATCGGTCGAAGCACAGACAGCCGCAGAGAAGAAAACGAAGGGTATTCGTACAGAGATCGCAAAGTGTGAGAAATATCTTCACGATGAGGAAGTTCGTATTTTAGACAGCGTATGTTCGAAAAATATGATTACTTATGCAGAAGTGACAGCGTTTATTGAAGCAGTCACAGAGAAGATGTCTATTCCCGATGCTGCGGAGATTTTGGGTGTAAAAATGTAGGACTTCCATAGAGGAAATCCTACTGAATCATTTATCGAATTTTTCTATTGCTTCTGTCGGAGTAAGCAGGGGAACACCAAACTCGGAAAAATCATTGGTATTTCGGGTGATGATGTAGGCACAGTTGTTAGCTATTGCACATTCTGCTAACAATCTGTCTTCAAAATCCTTCGCTTTGGCAATAAAAGCAGCGACAACATTATCGTTGGTTACGGGAAGAATTTTTACAATATCCAGCATATTTCCAAGACATTTGTAGGCAAGCTCAGTATTGTGAGTGTATTTGCGGACAACGTAAAAAATGTCTGTAATTGTCGAAGCGGTAACATATCCAATAATTTTTTTGCTTTCGCAGAGGGACAAAACTTTATGTGACTCTTGAAAATATGGCTCACGTTCGGTTAGAACATCAATAATGATATTGGTATCAATCATTACTTTCATATTTCAGAAAACGCTCCTCTCTCAGAGAAGATTTATCAATATCATATCCCGATAAAATACCGCTTATGGAGTCAACAGCGCTGATCTGAGGATTGCTCATTTTGGCTATGGTTTTCCCGTTTTTGGTGATAAATATATCCTCTTGTATCTGGGTAATAAGCTCAAGATATTTTCCAAAATTGGTTTTAAATTCGGTAGCCGTAATAATCATAGGTATTCCTCCTTTTCAGATTTCCTTACAATAATATTATATGCGATAATGAGAAAAAAGTCAATATATTTAGTGCGAAAACAAAAAGAAATAATTTCAAATCGCACGATTTACAGAAAGGTTGGTAGTGATGACTGATACAAACAAGGTACATATTCAGGGCGAGATCATAAATGCTCCGGTTGCGGAAAGTGCAGAAAACTATTCAAGGTATGTTTTTATGGTGTGCACATACGGCAAGAGTATTCCCGTAAAGGTTGCCGCCTGGGGATACAGTGATTTTCCCGCCCGTTACAAGATCGGAGATAAGGTTATAGTTTCGGGCAGCAGAGTTACAATTAAGGCAGACGAGGACGGAAAGATGAAATGTTATCCTGTTGTCCGTGCTGAAACCATTATTCTTGAGCATTGAAAGGAGCAGCAGCTATGACCGAATATATCAACAAGGAATTTTACAAGGAAATACCTCCGCAGGAACGTCATTATATCAATCTGTCCGCAGCGGTCGTAAATGCGGTTATGGACAGGCTTACCGCCGAAGGGATTAAGTTTTCGGCAACACTCAGCAACTACAAAAATGTTGTAACTGTGCATAAGTCTGACAGCGAGAGAGCAACCGCCATTGTAGGTGAGCTTATGCCACGAAGAAATTCAGATACCCGCATTATTGGAAATGCTGACTATCGGTCTATCTCGGATAAGCGATATATAAATATGGACGCTGATACGGCGTTAAAGGTAGCAGCTGTGTTATCGGGGGATAATTCCAGCCGTTTCTCAGGACGGATCATTGGCGATAAGGCAACTATTACAGTAAGTGGTGACAAAAATGCTGTGAATGTTCGTAGAATTGCTGACAACATAAAGAATGCCGACCTGCTTGCCGAGCTTGACAATGCGGGTTTTGAACGTGTGAATCTCAACAACGGTTTTGTAAATTTCCGAAATACCTTTACCGGTGCTGTTGAGGGTTTTGACAGCCTTGATATGGTTAGAGAAATGTTTGAGGATATGGATAACGAATTCTTCCATCCCGACGCATATCGTATTGAGCAGACATCGGATACATTAGAGGACGCATACTATATTTCCTGTTACGACAGGTCAACGGGAAAGGAAAAGACTCCCTACTATGATAGTAATTCGTCCTATCCTTTTATGCCGACATTCAAAACTATTCAAGCTGCACTTGATTATGCCGAATCAAAGGGCATAACACTTACCAATTCCAACGATGAACTGAATATGTGGGAATCAGCCGAAGCAGTCCGTGACAGTGAGAAGATGGCTGAGGAAAACAGAAACCGAATCATTGATTTTCCTATGCAGGATGGCTGTTATGCTGACCATTTCAGTTATAACGAGATTGACAACAGCTTTGTCTGGACGTATTTTAATTCTGACGGAAATAACGGTGAAGGCGAGTTCATAGAAAAGTACATTTCCGAGCAGGATATTTATGCGGCATATATGGCAAGAATAAGTGCATCAGATGAAGCTGCGGGACGAAATGCGTTTATAAACTACATTTTTGAAAACTGCCGTGAAGCAATTATTGATACTTACAGCGGATATTTTCAGGGATATGCCGAGGATTATATAAACAAGCCCGATTCTGTTGCTGAGTATTTTGGAATAGGAGAAAACAGCTCTTTCATTGAAGATATGAATGCACTTATTACCCTTCTTGAAGAAAGCTGTCCTGACGTTGCTGCTGAGAAGCAGAAGCAGGCAGAAAAACACGACAAACCTCTGGATATTCATAGTGATGGCATTGAAATCGAAGGATTTGTCGGAACGTGGTATGTTATTGATGTCCGGAGAATAAGGAACAGGGAGCTTTTTCTTCTGGAAAGTGAGTTATACGGAGATGACGCTGCCGCTCTTATCGTTGATGAAAACAGAAACATTGTTATGGATAATGTCCATAATGGCTTTGACGATTACCTTGATGCAAATGAGGTTCCAGATGATCAGATGATAATATCCGGCGAAGTGGCTTCGGAAATGTGGTATTACGGCTTTGATGTATATATCAACGGTGAAAAGGCGGATAGTTTCAAAGACGTTTCCGATAAGAACGAAACTTTTGCAAAGCTGGAGGATAAAAATAATATTGTTTCCGCAGCTGCAAGTGACGTATCTCTATATCATACCGCTGACACTATCGCTGCTGCTGTTTTTGATATATCGGAAAAGTATTTCAATGCTGAGATAAGCGTTAGCACACCCTATTATCTCAATCTTGAGAAATATCACGAGGATAACGATTGGGATAATTGGCGAACCGATGAAAATGAATATGCCAATGCAATGTGGGCACTGCTGGAAAGAAACTATGACTCTGTTGAGAATTACTTTATCAATGTCATAAATGAGAGTAAGAACAAGGACAGTATGGCAGAGGATAGGGAAACTGCATTAAAGGCTATGCAGACGGTTGAGGTTTTCAAGGCGGGAATGGACGAATATCGTCCTCTGCCAAAGGTGCAGGAAACTGTTGAGCAGAATAGACTGCATTTTGAGCCTGCCGAGGAAAAGAGTTATGCAGAGCAGCTTTATACAAGGGTAAATGATGAATACAGCTATTTTATCGGGCAGATGAAAAAGGAAAGCCCCGAAGTTCTTATTCAGTCGGCTGCGGAGATCGTGGATAAGGATAGGATCAGGCTTTATCTGGAAGAATATTCTCCCACAATCTCTGATGAGCAGTATGAAGCCCTTCTGTCGAGGGAAAATCCTCTGGACGAAATCTATGAGCAGTGGGTAAAAAACGGCGAGCTTCACAGTATTGAAGATGTAGATATTGCCCTTGAACAAACAGCAGACCGCATTATGGTTTCGCTTGAACGTGAAAGCACACCTCCCGAGATCGTACCCGAAGCAGCGGTTGAAAAGCTGAATGAATATATGGGTAATGTCTTTATTGACGGAAAGGAAGGAAGCTGGCACGTTGAAAGCTATGCGGAGATAGACGGCAAAAAGTTGTTTTCACTCGAAAGTGACAGCTATGGCTATACCGATGAGGTAGGGCATATCATCACCGATGAGGACAGAAATATTATTGCCGAGAATGTACACAGCGGATTTGCGGCTGTTGATGTCAAAAACAAGGATCAGTTTGTGTTTTCCGTAACTCAGGAAGGCGAAACGGCGTATTACCGAAATGATGAAATGACTGTTGAACGTCTGAAAAGGGAGTGTGTTTTTGCAGACAGCCCTTTTTTGTACGGGAAGGATCACGGCGAAAGAATAAGTGAAGCGGAATTTGCGGAAATTTCTCAGTCGACAAAAGGACTTGCTGCCGAAGTGAATGTTGACAATCAGGAAATGAATGTTTACGGCGGTAATGACACAATGATTCGTATGACCTTTGATGATATTCGCAGCTATATTCCCCGGAATATCCATAAAGAAACAGATGAGATAGCAGAAGCACTTAACCTTGATAGTAATACCATAACATTCTGCGTAGTAACAATTGAGGGCGAGGAACCATTTGTAACGGGCAGCAATATCGACAAATATGATATAACTGACCTTGAGGAATATCAGGACTATATCTATAATACGGGCAGGAAAAATACCAATGTAACCGTAGATTACTATCAGATAGGCATAGGCGATAACGAATCTTATGCTGCTGATTCCGATGAAAAGGAATTCATTTCCGAACGCCTTGATGAGATACTTGAATATCCTTATACCGATTGCTTTGAATCGGAAGCATATTCCGTAACTACTCCCGCAGAGTTCCTGGAAGAAATCAGCGGCGAAGCAGAAGAAAAGAACTATTTGTTCTGGGAAGATGTTGATGATGTCATTTCCCGAATGAAAGCAATATGGGAAGAACGTCATACAAGACCAGCTATGAAAAGTCAATAGAAAAAAGAAAGGATTAACAAATAATTCAAAAAGGCAAAAAAGTAGTACCTCGGCTGAACAAGCGAGAAAAATTTTTCAAACAAGAGCAAAAGGAATATTGTCATTAAGGAGCTTGAAAAGCACACGCACAAGCTTGTGAGCAGTATGCCCTAAAGCTGAATAATGAGAATTACCCTGAGCGATTTTTGAATCATAATAGCGTTTAAAGGTATCGTTATTCAAAGAAACGTTCCAAGCAGCGTTTATGAGAGCATAACGAAGCAGTTTAGAGCCACGCTTAGACATTCTTGTGCGCTTGGCATTGAACTTGCCGGACTGATTTATGACAGGGTCAAGACCTGCATAAGC
>CAMCRP010000077.1 GCA_945877315.1 uncultured Ruminococcus sp.
ACTCCGTTATTTTCAAGCTCGCCTACCAGATCCTCACCGACAAATCCTACATTATAGGGTGTGATTATAAAGGTATTGTTTGCAACAGGCTTAATATTTCCGCCGTTAGCATAAGCAACACCGCCCAAAAAGTCGATAATTCTTCTTTTAACCTCCGGAGTTGTCGACTCCAGATTAAGTACGACAGTTTTCTTCTCATTCAGATGATCGGCGATCTGCTTTGTATCAGCATACTTCTCGGGCTTAACAAGAATGACCTGAAGCTGAGCTGTAGCGGAAACCTTGATAACACGGTCACCCTTAGGGTCATTATAGCGATCACTTCTGCGGTCGTTTCTTTCCTCAGGATAGTCCTCTCTGCCGTTTTCATAGCCGTCATCGTATCCGGAGTCATCACCGATTGCAAGAGCCTGTCTGATAGTGTCCATAAATCCCATTTCTTAATTCCTCCACAATTATATTCTTGCTCCGAAGAGCTTTGTTCCTATTCTAACAATATTTGAGCCGTATTTTATACCCAAAGCATAGTCCTGTGACATACCCATGGATAAAACCGACATACTTATATTATCTATGTTTTTGCTCTGAATGTCAATAAAAAGTTCCTGCATTTTGTAAAAAAATTTTTCTGAATCGCCCCGAGGCGGTATGGTCATTAATCCTTTCACTGCAATATTTCCAAATATTGAGATATTCTTCAGAAAATCATAAACATGTTCAGGGGCTATGCCGCTTTTGGATTCCTCCCCGCCAATGTTTACCTCACACAATACAGGCATTACCCGACCGAGTCTTTGACATTGACGGTTTATCTCGCCTGCAAGCTTCAAGTTGTCTACCGACTCGATCATATCCACATCAGCAGCAATGTACTTTACCTTATTGCTTTGCAGACTGCCGATAATATGCAGCTCATGTGGGACTGCGTAATGCTCCTTCTTGCCAAGATACTCCTGGACACGATTTTCACCGAGAAGCGTAAGCCCCTCACCTATGGCGATATTCACGTCCTGAGGCGGCACTGTTTTTGTTACCGCCATAATTCGTATATCATCATCGGGGCTGCGATATTTTGCTATCGCTTCTCCGACTTCATATCGTATGCGCTTAATGTTTTCGGTTATCTCCCTGCGGCGCTCCGACGGCACCTCAGGAAGCTGCGGTTGTTCCGCTTTCGGATTGCACAGATTCGGATTTTCCTGCGACAGTTCCATTGATATCGTCTTCGGTTTCAAGGAACTCATTTGTATTCACTCCCTCAACAATAATATCCTCATAAACCGCAAGATAGCTGCTGTCCTGCGTTATTCGGGAAAGAACATAATCATCTCCCGTAAAAACAACATCTATTTTCTTAAACGTGATCTTCTGTCCCAGCTTGACATAAACGCCCTTTTCGTTCTCACGATTAAAGCGGATAGCCTCGGCAGGCACCTTTAAGCCGTAGAAATCGTTCAAAACCATTTCCGCACGCTCGACACGGTGCTGAACAACATCAAATGTCAGATTTTCACAGGAAATTATGACCACAGATTTTTTGGGGTCATTTCCCGCAGTTATCCTCTCAATAACCGCATTAAACGGCACAGAGGAAGAACTAAGCTTCAGAGTGACGTTTCCGCCCTCGGTAAAGCTGCCCTCGGAGTTGTCAATAACTCCTGCCATATACCACTTATATCCGTCAATCATCTTTCCGATGTAGCCGTCGCTTTTATGCTCCTCTGTATCGGAGATTATCCGCTCAATGTCATCTGCAGTCAGAATATCCATTCTGTCCGGAGTAAGCTCCGATTCATAGCCATCGGTATAACTGACGAAATATCCGGGATCTGTTACCGAAATGCTTTCAAAGGGAGTTGCCTGCCTTGCCTCCAAAGCGGATATTTTAGTTTCCAGAGCATTTATCCGCTCATTATAATCCGTTTCGTTTTCAACTGCAAGCTGGAGTATGCACATAAGCTTCAGCAGCTCGTTGCGCTCCTCCTCCACTTCATCATAACGCTTTTTTGCAATAAGCGAGGTTATGGTTCGGTATTTTTCATCTATCTGCTTTGAAAGAAAATCAGGCTCGGCAAGAGCAACAGTTCCGGGATTCTGTACCTCCAGAAGCAGATCTCTCTCAGCCGTCAGCTCCTTGATCTGCTGATTTACGGAAATTTCGCTTTCATTGTTGTAAACCTCGGCAATGACCGAGTTTTTGGCGAACTTGCTTCCATCGGGGCTATTGTAGCTGATAACACCTCGCCCGCTGTAGGGTACGGGAGTTTCATCTCGTATAAAAACGCCCTTGAAAACAGCATTTTCCGCAGATGAATAGGTGTGTGCGGTAACCGTTTCGTATTTGTCGTCAAATTTGAGATATATCTGACTGAAAACCGTTATTAGGACAAAAACCGAAAGCAGGAAAATAAGAATTCGCATCATTACAGAATTCATAATTTCTGCCTTTCTTACTTGTCCTGATCTGCGTCAAGAATTGAGATAGTCTTATATGGAATGATCGTAGAGATCGCATGCTTGAAAACAAGATTCTGTTTTCCGTCACAGTCAAGTATGACGATATAGCTGTCAAATCCCTTGACCATTCCCTTAAACTGATAACCGTTTGTCAGGAATATGGTCACAGGGATCTTATCCTTCCTGGCTTGGTTAAGAAAAGCGTCCTGAAGATTTAAGCCTTTATTCATAAATGAATTTTCCTTCCTGTATTTTTACGATAAATCGCAGTATAACAGCTAAAGCCATTATAAATATTATTATATCATATAATTTCAGATTTTTCTACTATATTTAAGCAATCCATAATAAGTTTTCTGCTATTTAATACTTTGTCTATTTCTATCCAATTAATTCTATCATCTCTTCGGAACCAGGTCAACTGGCGTTTTGCGTATCTCCGAGTCTGCATTTTGAGAAAATCAAGGCACTCTTCAAGGGATTTTGTACCCTCAAAATACGGGCTAAGCTCCTTGTAGCCAATAGCCTGATGGGCAGTTTTCAATCCGTGACTGTTTTCCCAGACCTTCCTTGCTTCCTCCACAAGCCCTTTTTCTGCCATAATGTCAACACGCTTGTTTATCCTGTCGTACAGCAGACCTCTGTCATTATAGGTAAGTCCTATAAAACACGGTTTGTACGGCGATTCAACCAAACGGCTGACTGCTTTATACTCGCTGAATTTCATACCCGTAAGCTCATATATTTCAAGGGCACGGATAATTCTTGTAATATTGTTCGGGTGCATCTCCGACGCAGTGTCGGGATCGATCTCTCTCAAACGCTCCAGCATTGCTTCTCTGCCAAATCTTTCGGATTCCTCGGTTAGCCGTCTGCGGACATTTCCATCGGTTTGGGCACTGTCAAAGGAAATGTTGTCAATAAGCGAATTAACATAAAGACCCGTGCCTCCAACCAGAACAGGAAGCTTTCCCCTGCTGTGGATATCATTAATGGCAGCAGACGCAAGCTTTACATAATCCGCAACACTAAACTCACACTCAGGCTCAATAACACTTATGAGGTGGTGGGGCACGCCCATAGTTTCTTCGGCAGTTGGTTTTGCCGTTGCAATATCCATGCCCTTGTAGACCTGCATGGAATCTGCGGACACGACCTCACCGTCCAGCTCCCTGCACATCTCGACACCAAGAGCGGTCTTTCCCGAAGCGGTCGGTCCGACTATAACAAGAACGGGAATTTTTTTATCTTTATCCGACATAGCATTCCTTTCAGACAATTCTCTTAAACTGCTTGTCAAAATCGTATTTGGTAAGCTTGAACATGACCGGTCTGCCGTGTGGACAATACCTGATCTCATCTCTCGACAGAACCTCTTTAACCAGCCACATAAGCTCTTTAGGCGAATTTGTATCGTGTGCCTTTATCGCCGCCTTGCATGCAAATGTGTGATACATATCATCAAGAACTTCGGGCATGGGATTATGCTTGTGCTCCAGAAGATTTCCCGCCAACTCCTGAACAAGTCCCTCAGCCTCGCAGCCGTCCAAGATTGCCGGAATTCCTTTTATACTTACAAGCGGTGCCTTCACAAATCCTATTTCAAATCCAAGCTCTGAGATCAGTGCACTGCTTTCTTCAAGCGCATCATATTCGGAATATTCAAGCATTATCTCTATGGGAGCAAGCAGCATCTGCGAATTAAGCGGCTGCTTTCTTGTCTTGATATTTTCAAAAAGGATTCGCTCATGTGCAGCATGCTTGTCTATAAATACGACCTCATCTCCGCACTCGGCAATAACATATGTTTTAAATGCTTCACCGATAAGTCTGACTGTTTTTTCTTCCTTTTGCTGTATCTCCAAAACAGGCTCCGATTTCTTTTTCAGCGAACCTGAATTTATATATTTGAAGCCGGAAACAGGTTCCTCCGCTGTAACGGAAGATGTTTCTTCCTTCGGCTCGTCAATAGGCTTGTCCTCAGAAACAATCTTTGTTTCTTCGCTCGGAACGGTAATATCAACAGGAGTTTCGCATACTTTAGGTTCTGCTTCATGCTTTTCAATGATCGGTTCGGCGGGTTTATCAGCCGCCTTTTCGGGTATCACTTCAACAGGAGCAGGTTCGGCAGCAGGACGTATTTCGGGAACGACCTCCGTCGGGACACTGACCGACACCTTTACAGGCTTAACAGGCTCGGCGGGCTTCTCCGGTTCTGCGAAACGATACTGCTCGGGAGGAGGAGTCGGCTTCTGCGGGTAGACCGTGTAGTCTATCTTCGGCCGTGACGGAATGCTCATTTCCGACGGAACACTTCCCGCCAGCAGCGCACTTTTTATGGCAAAATAAAGTGTGTTATAAATGACGTCATCGTTTGAAAATCTCACTTCGATTTTCGCAGGGTGGACGTTCACATCAACAACATCGGGCGGAACATTTATCATCAGCACACAGGCGGGAAACTTTCCCTCCATAATGGAATTGGTGTAAGCGTCCTCAAGTGCTTTTGTGCAAGTAAAGGAGCGGACATATCTGCCGTTTATGAAGAAATTCTGGAAGGAACGCTTTGCTCTTCCAAACAGCGGCTTTATGGTAAATCCCGCAATATGGATACCGTTCAGCTCATAATCAACGGGAAGCATTGCAGCGGCAAGCTGTTTTCCGAAAACAGTGTAAACGGTGGAAAAAATATCACCGTCCCCCGACGTGTAAAATTCTGCCTTGCCGTCACGGATAAACTTAAAAGAAATATCGGGGTGCGACAGAGCAATTTTTTCGATGATATTAGCAATGGAATTCCCCTCTGAAACATCCTTTTTCAGGAATTTCAGACGTGCGGGAACATTGTAGAAAATATCTCTGACAACTATTGTCGTACCATCGGCACAGCCTGCCTTTTCGCAAAGCTTTTCTTCGGTGCCCTCAATAACATAGTGGGTCCCGTACTCGTCCGCAGCAGGCTTTGTGTATATTTCGACCTTTGCAACCGCAGCAATTGAAGCAAGTGCTTCTCCTCGGAATCCCAAAGTAAAAATCTTGTCTAAGTCCTCTTTCGATCTCAGCTTGCTTGTTGCATGACGAAGAAACGCCTTTGGAACATCTGCCTCATCAATTCCGCAGCCGTTGTCGGTGACACGCATATAGGTGATGCCCCCTCTGCGTATATCAACTGTGATTGAATTTGCACCGCTGTCAATGGAATTTTCCAGAAGCTCCTTAATAATGGACGACGGACGTTCGATGACCTCGCCCGCTGCAATAAGCTCGGCGACTTCCTTTGTCAAAAGATTTATCTGCGGCATTTTTTCACTCCTATTTCAGCATATCAACAAGCTCTTTCAGCAGATACTTTGCGTCCTCGTCGGAAAGCTCGTCGGGGTTTGTTTTTCTCAGCCTGTCTATAATTCTGCTCTCATCAATTGCACCAAAGCTTATCTGACCATCTTCCTCGGCAGGCTTTGGAGCGGCAGCCTTTGCTGCTTCCATCTCCGCAAGCAGCTGCTTTGCTCTTGATGTTACCTTGGAAGGCAGTCCCGCAAGCTTTGCGACCTCAATACCATAGCTGTCATCAATTCCGCCGGGAACAATCTTACGAAGAAACTTAATATCGTCCCCTCTTTTCTTGACGGCGATACTGAAATTCTTTACGCCGTCAATTTCATTTTCCAGATTGATAAGCTCATGATAATGTGTTGCGAACAACGTCTTGCAGCCAAGAATTCTCGTGTTTGCAATATACTCCGCAACAGCAGTGGCAATGCTTATTCCATCAAATGTGGAGGTTCCCCGTCCGACTTCATCAAGAATAACAAGACTGTTTTTGGTGGCATGTTTGAGAATATCTGCGACCTCGCTCATTTCCACCATAAATGTGGACTGTCCCGCCGTCAGGTCATCGGACGCTCCCACTCGTGTGAAAATCTTGTCCGTTATGGAAATATGCGCATAAGAGGCGGGAACAAAGCAGCCCATCTGAGCCATCAGGACGATAAGCGCAGTCTGACGCATATATGTAGATTTACCCGACATATTAGGTCCCGTAATTATGGACATTCTGTTTGCCTTCTGGTCAAGATAAACGTTGTTTGGAACATACATCTCATCATCGAGAACAAGCTCAACAACTGGGTGACGTCCGTCCCGAATGTCAATAACACCGTCAATTGCTATCTCAGGCTTAACATACAGATTTTTCATGGAAACCTGTGCAAAGGAGCAAAGCACGTCCAGCGCAGCAACAGCCGAAGCCGTTGTCTGAACCTTAACAAGCTGTGTAGCGATGAATTCTCTTACCTCACAGAAAATATCATATTCAAGGGTAAGCACCTTGTCATTAGCCCCGAGAATGGTGTTCTCGGCATTTTTCAGTTCCTCGGTAATAAAACGCTCGCAGTTTGCAAGTGTCTGCTTTCTGATATAATTTTCGGGAACAAGGTCATAATAGGATTTTGTGACCTCAATATAATATCCGAAAACACGGTTGTAGCTAATTTTCAGATTTTTTATTCCCGTCTTTTCCTTTTCACGCTGCTCAATTTCGGTGATAATATCCTTACCGCCCGAAATGATCCTGCGCAGCTCGTCAAGTTCGGAATTGAAGCCGTCCTTGATAATACCGCCTTCCTTAGTGCTGACAGGCGGATCATCGGAAATTGCATTTTCTATTAGATTGGAAATGTCCTCAAGAGCGTCAATATCATTATTAAGATTTTTCAGAAGTATAGAGGAAAATCCCGAAAGCTTTTCTTTTATTTCTGGCAACGCAAGAGCCGTCAATGACAGTGCCTTCAGATCTCTGGGAGTTGCCGAACGATACATAACCTTTGTCATCAGACGTTCAAGGTCGTAAACCTTGCCAAGACTGTCGGAAATTTCCTGACGAATAAGCGAGCTTTTGCAAAGCTGCTCCACCGCATCAAGACGGTTAATTATTATGGCAGGCTTTACAAGTGGCTGCTCAATATATGTGCGTAAAAGCCGCTTTCCCATAGACGTTTTTGTGGAATCCAGCACCCACATCAGGCTGCCCCGCTTCTCCTTATTACGGAGAGTTTCGGTCAGCTCCAGATTTCGCCTTGCATTCAGGTCAAGCTCCATAAATGTGCTGTCGGAATGTTTAGTGATAGCCGTAAATCGTCCCACAAGAGCCTTCTGAGTATCTGCAATATAGTCGAAAAGTCCGCAGACGCAGCGTGTTTCATCGCTGTCATCTTCAAGACCGAGCTCACAAAGCTCCCCCGCACTGAACTGTTTAAGCAGGACATCTTTTTTCATTGAAACGGAAAAAGAAATATCGTCAAGAAGCTGGACAATACACTTCATCTTGTTCTTCAAAAATGCCTGTATTTCTTTGCAGTCAAGAAATGTGCTGTTAAACAAAAGCTCCGAAGGCTGATAGCGTGAAAGCTCATTGATAATGCTTACTTCGGCTTCACTTCCCGATTTTGTGTACAGGTCAACCTCGCCTGTGGAAATATCGGCAAAGCATACGGAAATAGAATTGTCCGCCGCATAAACGCAGCATATATAATTATTTTTGCTCTCATCAAGCATATTGGTTTCGGTAAGAGTTCCGGGAGTTACCACCCTGATAACATCTCTCTCAACAATGCCCTTTGTAAGCTTAGGGTCGGTCAGCTGTTCACAGACTGCAACGGTAAATCCCGCTTCTATAAGCTTTTTTATGTATATCTCAGCACTGTGAAAAGGAACGCCGCACATAGGTGCACGTTCCTCCAGTCCGCAGTCCCGTCCCGTCAGAGTAAGCTCAAGTACCTTTGAAGCTGTCAGCGCATCATCAAAGAACATCTCGTAAAAATCGCCCAGCCTGTAAAAGAGAATTTGATTTTTATATTTGTCTTTCACGCCGAAATACTGCTGCATCATCGGCGAAAGTTTACTGCGATCTATTTCCATTCAGTATTCCCTCCGAGAGATTTTTCCCGAAAAACGGGAGGCATATGCTTAATGACAGCCGCCGCAGGAACCGCAATTGCCGCCGCAGCTAGGCTGTTCATAGGGGCATGTGTCGGGATCCTCACCGTTTGCGGAGTAGGTGATTATCATATTTATCTGGGACAGCAGACCGTCCATAGCGTCCTTTGCCTTGTTGAAAGCGTCCATGCTGTCCATAGCCATGATCGTACCGTAAAGGCTCTTGATCTCGTCGTCAAGCTTGTTGAGAAGCTCGCCGTTTTTTTCGGATTTTGACATTTCGCTGTTAAGCTGCATACGCTTTAGATTGAATTCCTGAATAAGCTGCTGAAGCTTTTCATCATTGTCGTAAACGGCCTTAGCTTTGTAATAAGCAGCATATCTTTCGTCCTGCTGAATAAGCTTTCCAAGTTCTCTTGCCTTTGTGATTATATCCATTTTTTCATTACTCCTTAATCTATTATTTCACCCTCAACAGCCCAGTAACGGGTGGAGGTGATCCTTACCTTTTTCATCTGACCCATAAGCTCGGTGCCGCCCTTTGCCTCGACGATAATAAACTCGTCGCTCTTGCCCGAAATATATCCACTTCGTCTGCTTTCTCCGTCAAAAAGAACTGTCATTATCCTGCCTTCAAAACGCTTGTAATTTTCCTCGGCAACATTCCGCTGAACATCAAGCAGCTCTCTGAACCACTTGCTTTTGTCTTCGTCGGAGGTTTTGTCCTCCATTTCAGCTGCCTTTGTACCCTTTCGCTTTGAATAAATGAAAGAGAAAATATTATCATACCCGACTTTTTTAACGGTATCCAATGTCATAAGAAAATCCTCGTAGGTTTCGTTTGGAAATCCCACTATAATATCCGTTGAAAGTGAAAACTGCGGCATTTTTTCTCTTGCATAATTTACTGTGTCCATATATTTTTGCAGATCGTAATGTCTGTTCATTGCCGTTAAAATGCGGTCACTGCCCGATTGAAGCGGCAGATGCAGATGCTTGCATATCTTGTCGCATTCGGCAATAGTGTCGATAAGCTCAAAGGTAACGTCCTTTGGGTGCGATGTCATAAACCGAATTCTGAAATCTCCGTCCAGAGCATTTATCCGACGAAGCAGTTCGGAAAAGCTGACAGGCTTATCCAGATTTTTTCCGTAGGAATTGACATTCTGTCCCAGCAGCATAATTTCCTTGCAGCCGTCGGAAACAAGCCCTTTTATCTCATTCAGAATATCTTTGGGCAGACGGCTGTGTTCCCGTCCTCTCACATAAGGCACAATACAGTATGTGCAAAAATTGTTGCAGCCGTACATTATCGGCACGCTTGCCTTGTACGAACAGCTGCGGACGACGCGCATACCTTCGGTGGGAACAATGTTTCTCTCTTCCGTATCCTCGGTAAATTTACGGCTTTCCAGATGTTCTGAAAGCAGCTTAGGGAAATCTGCAATTGCAAATGTCCCGAAAACAATGTCCACATATTTGTAGGAACGCCGAATTCTCTCAACAATATGCTTTTGCTGTGGCATACAGCCGCAAACTCCGATAATAAGGTCGGGGTTATTCTCCTTTAGCCGTTTCAGTTCGCCGATATTTCCGAAAACCTTTTCCTCCGCATTTTCACGGACAGCACAGGTGTTCAGGATAATAATATCGGCAGCAGTTCGGTCTTCGGTAATGCCGCAGCCCATATCCGCCAGCATACCGAGAATTTTTTCTCCGTCACTGACATTCTGCTGACAGCCATAGCTGTGTACATAAGCAAGCGGCGCAAAGTCAGAACTCTGAAATCTAGTCCTGACCTTTTCTATATAATCACGAAAATCCATATAAGACGGTATCTCCCATAAATAAAAAACTATTCGGTAAATAATTATTATATCATAGATTTCCGAAAAAGTCAAACGGAAAGCTTGAGATTAGTGTATTCCTTTTTGATAGCATTGTAATAAAACACTCCCACCTTTTGACCGTACTGCTTGACCATCTTAAGATAAAAATCGTGCTTATCAGTCGAATTTGCAATAGAATCTGTTATGATTTTGCATATTTGACCATACTTTGCCGAATCCTGTTTATTGCCGTCTGCATCGGAAACAAGAACAGTAACTCTGTTCAAAACTGTTTCGGAAGAAGCCTTTGCAGGCTGTTTTTTCTCAGCATTTTCTTTTTTCTGAACAGGCTCGGGCTGTGCCTTTTTCGGCGTCAGCTTCTCAGTCAGGTCGTCCGTTTTGATATTTAGCTCAACAGGTTTTTCACTGTCATTTTCAACAGTATTTGTTACTTCAAAATGCTTGATCGAAGTTACATTTTGCTGTTGATCTGGTTTATTTTCAACCTTCGGCTCAGGCACAGAAACATTTTTCATTTCGTCATTCGGCTGTGCAGGTGACTGATATGTAACTCCTATGGAAGAATGACTTGCAATGCTGTTGCAAGCATCAACTATGTTCGGGAAAATATCCACGTTCTTGCATGTTGAGGAAAGACAGGAACGGCAAAATTCCAGGCTGGACATATAACCCTTGTCCCTGCTTATAATGAAAATATCGGTAGCATCAGACATTCCCATAAGGTATCCCAAATATGTGCAAATTTGAAAATCAGCAGCATTTGCGGAGGTTTGTTTCAGCTTGTATCTCCTGATATCAGCAGGAGATTTTCTGATAAGGTCCATTGTAGCAAAGGTTACTGTGTTTGCATTATCACTGTAGAAAATCATAACAAGGTCGTCCTTGTCGATTTTATTTATTCCCACAAGTCCCGCAGAATTTACATTTTCGTAGTCCACAAGAAAGCATTTCATCTACTTTACCTCCATTAGTTATTCCGATTTGTTAATGTTTAAAAGCAGCTGTTCAGCGTTTTCAAGAGTCAGCTCAGTCACGCTGTCACCACCGATAATTCTTGCAATTTCCTGTTTTCGTCCTTCAAAATCAAGCTGCTTTACCGTTGTATAAGTTCTTCCGTCATCGACATTTTTTTCTATCAGCAGATGATTATCTCCGTAAACCGCCAGCTGTGTAAGATGCGTAACACATATTACCTGACGAAGCTTTGATATTTCGCTTATTTTAATGCCGATCTTCTGTGCTGCACGTCCGCTGACGCCTGTGTCTATTTCATCGAAAATAAGCGTCGGAATATCGTCCTTATCGGCAATTACCGATTTCAGCGCAAGCATTATTCTCGAAAGCTCACCGCCCGACGCAATCTTTGAAATAGGCTTCGGCGGTTCACCGGGATTTGCGGAAATAAGCAGCTCGGGATTGTCAACACCGTTCAGAGTAAGCTTGCCTTTTTTGTTTTCGACTGCAAGCCTAACATTTGGCATATCGAGAAATTTCAGTTCCGCCTGTACCTCTGCAATAAATCTGACCGCAATTTCCTCACGATGGAAGGACAGATCTCTTGCCTTTGCGGAAACGCTGTTGAGCAGCTCCTCTTTTTCGGCTTTCAGACGTACGATCTCATCGGAAGAGCTTTCAATTGCCGACAATTCCGCTTTTGCATTTTCATAAACAGAAAGCACGTCCGACAGCTCGGGACCGTATTTTCGCTTGATTGAATTTAGCTGCTCTCTCCGCCTGCTGAGATACTCAAATCGTTCCTCGTCAAGATCGATTTTGTCTGAAATGTGAGATATTTCCGAAGCAATATCGTCAATTTCAATGGCTGCATTTGTAAGCCGTTCACCAATGCCTTCAAGCTCCTTCATAACATCGGAAAAGCTTGAGATTTCCCCCTGCGCCGCCTGAATTTTCGCAGCCATTCCGTCGCTGTCATCATCGCCCGCAAGAATAAGCTCTGCCCTTTCAAGAGCATTTATGATACGGTCGCTTTCTCTCGCAACAGCATA
>CAMCRP010000078.1 GCA_945877315.1 uncultured Ruminococcus sp.
CAGTAATAATTAAATCAATGGTGATGATATAATGTCAAAAAAGAAGAAACCCGGCAGCCGCCAAACCCAAAACACAGGCAGTGGTAATGATGCGCTTCTCGAATTCGTCAAATCGGCGGAGAACGCTAAAACCGTCAGCACCCCCGAAATAAAGGAAACGCCTGCAGATATACAGGAAAACGCTGTAAAAGAGCCGAGCCCTGCTCCCGAGCCAAAATCGGAACCGGCTCCAAAGCCCGAACCAAAGCAGGAACCCGCTCCCAAGCCTGAGCCTGCTCCCGCTCCAAAGCCCGAGCCGAAGTCGGAACCCGCTCCGACACCCGAGCCCCCAAAAGAGCCCGAAAAGAAGGAGGAGCCTAAGGAGAGCATTTCGGACATCTTTGCCCAGAAGGACAGAGAATTTGCGGAAAGAATGGGCTTTGCAGCCTCCGCTCCCCCGAAGAAACCCAATTCTTCTTCATCGGCGAAGAGCACAGCACCTAAAACGGGCGGATCAAGCGGAGCTTCTGCGGGAAGCAGCGGTTCATCGGGAAGTAAGCCTTCCTCAGCATCGGCATCCGCAGCTGCGTCCAAGCCTGCAAAGCACCGTCCCGAAAGGGATCCCATGTACACTCAGAAGGTCATAAAATCGGGTATTGTGGGTATTGTGGCAATGGTTGCTATCTATATGTTCTCACTGCTTTACTCAAAATCTCTGGCTGATGACGAGATCCAAATGCTGGAAAGCCGCCTGCTGACCATGAAGGGCAACAGCCTGAGCAGCAATATTACTGAGATCGACGGCATTTCCCTGTCGCAAAGAGAAAATCTCGGACTGTCCGATTTTTTGTGCGACAGCGACAGTGACGGGCTGTCCGATGCTTATGAGCTGAATGTCACCAAGACCGACCCGCTGAAGACCGACAGTGACGGTGACGGCGTTTCTGACGGCATTGAGGTCAAGGCGTCCCTTGATCCCAACAATCCCAAAACCAACGGCACCGACGAGGACGGCAAGCTTTCTATGACAGCCACAGTCGGTTCAAAGGACGTAACAGCAGAGGTCAAGGGTACCCCCGACATTTACAAATGCTACATTGAGGAGTATAAAAACAACAGTATGGCGGGAACTCCCGGTATGCTGGGCAGCGTTTACCAGTTCTATGCGCCTGATATTGACGAAGGAACTATTACCTTTACATATACCGACGAGGAGCTGAACAAGTGGAGCGGCGACCCCAACAGTCTGTCCGTTTTTTGGTACAATTCCACCGACGGAAAATTTGATATGCTCAACAGCATTATTGACACAGAAAAGAAAACCGTTTCCACCAAAGTCACCGAAAGCGGCATTTTCGCTCTGGGAGATACAGGCGTTGTGACCGCCGAGGAGTATGACACAAACATCTTCTTCCTTATAGACAATTCGGGCTCAATGTATCCCGAAGCAATGTGCGCAGGCTCCGAGGAAAACGACATAGACTTCAAGCGCCTTGACCTTGCCAATTCGCTGATGGAAACCATTGAAGGCGACGTAAACTACGGTCTTGCCAAGTTTACCGCAACCTACACCCAGCTTTCCAACCTGACTTCGGACAAAGCTGCCGTAAGTGCTCAGCTCGAAAGCATCAAATCTTCAAGGGAAAGCTTCAACGGCACGGAAATTGCCGCCTCCCTTTCAAAGGCGGTAAAGGTCTTTAAGGACACCGCCCCCGCCGACAGGAACTATATCCTCCTGCTGACAGACGGTATGCCCACAACTATCAATCCCGCAGCCGAAAAAGCCGCTATTGACTCATTAAATGCGGAAAATGTGTCGGTTTTCGTCATTGGTTTGGGAAAATATGTAGATTCCGATTATCTGACAAATATTGCCGAGTCCACAAACGGTATGTATTTCCAAGTATCAAACGCCGATGCGCTCCAGGCAACAGTTTCAAAGATATCCTCCTTCCTTGACTACGGAATCGTTCAGACAGGCAATGAAGGTTACGAACCGCAGGAGGGCGAAGAGATCCCCGTGTCGGATATGTTCATGATAGCAGACACAGGCTTCAGCACAAAGAAAGACGCTCTTGCATACAAGGATTTCCGTACCTCCTATGACACGGACGGCACAGGCTTCGGAGTTGCCGAGTTTATGAGCCGCTACTATACGGGAAATCTGGAGCTTACCGCCTCCGACTATACCATTGACGGAAAGACGGTCAAGGGCTATGACCTTCGCAACTTCCCGCTCTTCACCGACGGAAAGGCAGACCTCAGAAACTTCCATATCCAAATGCTGGATAAGTATAACGAGTATCTCTCCCTTGAAAACAAGTGGGATTTCAAGAATATTAAGGATAATGTCCTGCTGTTCTCCGACGAGGCAAGGGAGTTCGTTCAGGAAAACGGCTTTGGTACGGTCAGCGTTAAGTTTGACAGCTCCGTTCACGAGCTCCAGCAGTCCAATACCGATAAATTCCTGAGATATATCACCTTCCAGACTATCAGGGATTTTGAGGTTTTCCAGTGCGCAGTTCTGGATAATTCCGTTTATACGGGAGATGACCTGGAGCTTCTTAACGCCTTCATCTACCTTCACAATCTCCATCTCAGGGACGACTGCAAGGTTTACAATCTCAGCACAGACGGCAGTACAGCCTTTGAAATGCTCAGCTATCTGATGAAAACAGGCGAACCCGTTGTTATGACTATTGACAATACTGTTGTAAACGCCGTCAGACTTCTCCGTGAGATTGACGATCCCAACAAGTTCACCTTAGAGGTTTACGACGCAAACTATCCCGACAGACTGAAAACCGTTATCCTGACGAGAACTCCCGTCCTTACACAGGCAGGCAGCGATTATCAGTACAGAGCAAAATTCAACGATAAAGACGTAATGATCAGCTTCTATACCTTTGATGAATAAGTTTTCCCCCGTTTTCGGACAATTTCGGAAACGGGGGATTTTCTGTAAAAAAAATCTCTCTGCGATGTGCAGAGAGAGATAGTGTACAATAAACAGGTCAGTTTGCGTCCGAAAGAGTAATACCGTTTTTGCCGAGAGGTATCTGATGGTCAAGTCCGACGAATTTGCCGTTCTGCTGCCAGAGGACCTCCTTGACGAAGCTGTACTTTTCTGTGTCCCAGGTAACGAAATCGTCCTTGACAAGTCCGCCTGTGTCACCCGAGTTGGCGTTGAAGCACCAGAAGGTGTGATTAATGCGGTTGTCCTTGATAAGCTTGCGAAGGTGTGTCATCCAGGTCAGATTAGGCTGTGTCATATAGCCGCCCCATTCGCCGATAAGCAGCGGGGCAATGCCTTCCTTCTGAATGTAGAACCAGTTGTCATACCAGCAGTCCTTGTAAAGGCTGTCGAAATTGTAGCCGTCTTGGAACCATGGCTGCTTATAAACTGCGGGACCGTAATCGTGGGGAGAGTAAACCAGCTTGTTCTGATATTTGCCCAGATCAACGGGATAATCCTTGACGCCGCGGAGATTTCCGCCCCACCAGTTGAAATAGTAGTCACCGTCATTGGTGGAGGTAAAGTTGCCGTTTGACTTAATGTCTTTGGGATATATCTCGATTCCCTCGACCATTACAAGCACATTGGGATTGTTTGCAAGAACCGATTTAGCCGCTTTTTCTGCGATGTATTTCCAGTTATTGGACGACGTGCTTCCGTTCCAGATAGCCTTTTCGGATTCATATGGCTTGCCGTGAGGTTCGTTTTCCAGATCATAGGCAATGATAGTATCGTCATTTGCGTAACGCTTTGCGATCCAGCCGAGGGTTTTTATGTAATCGTCCTCGGTAATGCTGCCATCGTACCACATATTCTTCATATGTCCCATAGAATCGGTCTTTGCGCAATGAATGTCTATCATTATCTTGATACCGTTCGCACGGCACTGACCGATAACATAGTCGAAAATTTCAAGGCTGTTCATTCCCACAAGGTAGGAGTTTGTCGCCTGATTGAAGTTTGCCGTGGGATATTCGCCGTTTGACCATTTCTTTAAAAGCTCGGTGGAAATGGGCACTCTAAGCAGATTAAAGCCGTGGTCGGCAATGGACGCAAGAGATGTGTTCAGGTCGCATGCCCACAGACCGTCAAAGGTGTTGGTGCCTGTGTTGTAGCCGAACCAGTTGCAGCCTGTCAGCCAGACCTCTTTGCCGCTGCTGTCAACGATCTTGTTCCCCTTGACATACAGCCAGTCATCGGTGGTAGGCTTTGGAACGTCCTTTGCGGCGACAATGGGTGTGCTGTTGTTGCCTACACCCTGATTATTTCCCGAATTTCCGTTGTTTGAACCGCCGCCCCAATTCTGCTGAGATGCTCCCGCAGTATAAGTCACCGTGGACTTGGACGCATCGGGAGTTCCCGCATTTTTCAGAATAAATCCGCAGGTGCCGCTCTGCCCCGGCTCAACATTTTTGTTATGCTCAACGGGTGTGGCTGTCAGCTTTCCGCCCGAAATGGACAGCTCACAGTTCCAGTTCTGCTCTATCTGTGCCCCGTTCGCTACGGGGATTACCGCCTTCCAGTTGCTGATAGTCTTGTCGCTGTTATTTACAACATTCAGATCTATCTGCGAAAACTTGTCCGAACCATTTTCCCAGCCGTTTGAGTTGTTGACCTCCAGATAGACATCTGCGCTTGAGGTCTGCTGAGCGGGTTTTTCTGTTGTCGCTGCGGCAGTGGTTTCGGCGGGCTTTTGAGTTGTTGCCTGCGTTTCCTGCGGCTTTTGGGCTGCGGTGGTCTGAGGTTTTTCGGTGGTATTTTCCGTCACGGTTGTCGTTCCCTCCGTTTCTTCGCTGTCGGTTGAAATGGTGCCTGCGGGCTTTGCGGACGGCTTTTTGCTGCCGTTTCCGTATGGGTCATAGTCCTCGGCAAAGGGATCGTAGTCCTCACCGAAAACGTCGGGGAGAGTTGTTGTGACAGTTTCCGCTTCCGTTTCGGCGGTCGTAACTGCTGCCGTGGTTTCGGGCTTGTCCCCCGCTTCCGCAGTGGGCTTATCTCCCGAACAGCCGCTGAGTGCGCCCGCTGAAACGGTCAGGGCGGCTAAAAACGCAATAAGCCTTGCAGTAAGGCGTTTGGTCTTTTTGTGCATAAAATCACTTCCGTTCATAATGTAATTTTATTGTAGCACATTATTTCGGAAATTGCAATATTTTTTTAGTTTTTTCTTACAAAAATCAATTTTCGGGGAACGTCACTTATGAACAATATTTAAACATTTGCAAATATCAAAAGTTTCATTTGACAAACGGGAATTTTTATGGTATAATATTTACCGTTAAGATCATATGGAGATGTATCGAAGTGGTCGTAACGAGCTTGACTCGAAATCAAGTTGCCGGCAACGGCACGTGGGTTCGAATCCCACCGTCTCCGCCAGACGCCTGTTTTACGCAAACCACGTAGAATAGGCGTTTTCTTTTTCTGTTTGCAAAGAAACATTTTGACAATAAGGGAGGAAACGCTGTGAATATAGTAAAATATCCCAACGCAGACGCTGTTGATAAAACCATTTCCGAAGGTGAACCGCTTCTTGCGCTTATCTCCTTTGACGGGAAAACCGCCATTATGTCAGATATTGACGAGGCTATGGAACATCATATTCTGCTGATGAAGGCAGGTTACAGCGACAGGGACATTGACAAATATTTCCGCATAGTGTTCAATACCGAAGAAGCAGACTGGACATTTATCTGCCCTCCCGATTACAAAAATATCACCGACAAACGCAGAAGAATAGCCGCATTTTACAAGGACGGATTTTCCGGGATAAGTGATTTTCTTGCGGAAATCAATGTAATGGTCGGCATAAATATCCCGAAAAGATACCACCGTCATTTGGATTTTCTCAAAGATGAGTAGATTGTCCCATATGTCCGAAACAGCTGTCCTAAATGGGGCAGCTTTTTTATTTCCAAAAAATTTTAAAATCAATGCGTTCATTTTTCCAGCTGAATCGTGTTATAATTGACGGGCAAAAAAGGGGGCTAAAAAAATGCAGCAGCAACAGCTTGCCGAGATATACGACAGACATGTGGAAACGGTCTATCGTGTATGCAGCATCTATCTGAAAAACAAGGCGGACACCGAGGACGCCGTTTCCGATACCTTTGTGCGGCTTATAAGGTCAGGGACGGTTTTTGAAAACGCCGAGCATGAAAAGGCGTGGCTTATTGTCACAGCGAAAAATATCTGCCGTGACAGGCTGAAAAGTCCGAGATACCGCTTTGAGCCGCTCAGTGATGATATGCTTACGGGAAATATTGAGGTCGATGAAACGCTTATGCTGCTGAGAAGCCTTCCCGAGAAATACCGAACCGTCATTTATCTGCACTATTATGAGGGCTACACCTGCGAGGAGATAGCAAAAATGCTGAAAATCGCCAAATCCACCGCAGGCAGCCGCCTTGACAGGGGCAGAAAAAAGCTGAAAGAAATACTGGAGGAATGAGTCTGATGAAGCTTAAAAATGCGTTGGCGGAAATTTCGCCCGATGACAGGCAGAAAGAGAAAATGTTTTGCGCCGTCGAAAAAAAGCTTGCGGCTGAGTCGGACGGAAAGGACGCAAAGATGAAAAAATCAAAAATCGCCGCTATTGCTGCGGCTTGCGTGGGAGCTTTTCTTGCGGTCAGTGGAACTGCGTATGCCGTATCACCCGAAGCAAGAGAGATCATTGATGACATTCTTGGAATAAACAGGAAATCGGTAGACGAATATTACGAGGTTTACGGAAATGACAGCACCGATGTTGACCTGCTGGGAACTGCCCTTCAAATCACCGAGGAGGACGGTTCAAAGCCCTTTGCGGAAGGCATAAGCGCAAAGATAACCAGCGTTCTCAACTACGGCACGGGCGTTGAGCTGACTGTTGAATTTACCTTTGATGAACCCATAGCGGGACAGATCTATAACTGCGTAAATATTACCATTGAAGGCGGAGAAGGTCTGAACGGCTGGAGCTGGAGCCCTATGGATGTTCGGGAGGACGGCAAGGCGTTCATGCGGATAAATATGGATAAATTTGAAGAGGATCCCACAGAACAGCAGCTCACCGTTACGCTGACGGATATTGTTCCCATGGGCGATACAGGGCTTGATTATGACAGGATCATCAACGGCGAATACACCGCCGAGTTTACCGTCGGCGAGGCTATTCAGACGAAAACCATTGAGCTTGAGCCTGCTCATATCAGCTGGACGACAGAGGAAATGTTCGGTGCTGTGGCTGAAATGGAGATCTCACGGATAACCATATCCCCGAAAACTGTGGGAATAGGCATAAGAATGTTGGAGGACTGCGTTGTTGAAGGCAAAAATGACACGTGCGCCTCAAGCTATACCAACGGTGCATGTATGTTTATTACATGTGAGGGTCTTGCTTATATGTGGCTGCCCGAGGAGGACAAGCCGCTGTGTGACAGTATTCCGCTGAAATTCAAAATGTCCGACGGAAGCATTGTTGACGCAAAATACACTAATGCAACAGTTACCGAACCTGCCTATTCCAACAAGCAGGAGCAGGTAACAATGGACTTTACCACCGATAAGGTCAACGATGTTTACTTTGAATTTCCGGGAATTATGGATTATTCGGGTGTTGAAGCTGTGATTTTCTGCGGATATGAGATACCTATCAGTTAAACTATTTTGATATTTTGCTCAACCGTCCCTTCGGGCAATAGCTTGGAGGGACGGTTTTTTCTTAAATTTACGGTTATTAATATCAAATGTTCATAATATATTGATGAAAACCTTTACACACCATGATATAATTAATATAAATTATCCACAAAATAAATTCTTTTCGGTGAAAACCGAGAAAATCATCGGAAAGCCGATTAATTATAGCGGTTTGTAAATATGCAAACGTTTACACAGAAGTTTATCGGCATTTTCCACATAGCCCGTGCAATAATATTTAAGGAGATGGTTTTAATGAAAAACTACAAGAAAGCGGCAGCCCTTTTAATGGCACTTACCATGACTGCGGCAGTTACAGCCTGCGGCGGCGGTGACAGCGGCAGTGATTCCGCAAATGCGACCACTACCGAAGCAACCACTACCACCGAGTCCCAGACCGAGTGGACAGGCGATAACATCGAGGTTGAGGGTCTTGACGAGGAGGAAAAGGGCGACGTTGACATCAGCGGTCAGACCATTAAGTATCTCGGTATTTCCGACATCAATCCCACTAACTCCAACCCCGAAAGAAGCGTTCCTCTGACACTTTTTGAGGACACCTACGGAGCAAAGGTTGAATATATTGCAACTACTTCAAGCACAAAGTTCACCGACCTTGCCAACCTCATCATGAGCGGCGATTCTCCCGACATTTTCCTGTATGAATGGATGGCATTCCCCTACGGCGTCAGCAAGGGACAGTATCAGCCTATTGACGATCTGGTAGATTTCAGCAAGCCTATGTGGGAGGATATGAAGGGCGTTGCCGATGATTTCGTTATGGGCGGAAAGCACTATGTTGCTCCTCTCGGATATCGTTTCTACGATTCTCAGGTGCTTATGTACAATGCTGATCTGTTTGAGTCCGAGGGTATCGACGATCCCAAGGAGCTTTACGAGAATGACGCATGGGATTGGGACGCATTCCAGTCCGTAATGAAGAATTTCGTTGACAACGATCCCGAAAACCGTTACGGTATCGCAGGCTGGTGGTCAAACGCATTTGTATTCACCGCAGGCGAAACTCTTGTACAGTATGACGGAAACACCTTCACCAACAACATCAACAGCGCAGCTATCGAAAAGGCTGAGTTTGTGCTTGAAGATATGACAAAGAACAAGCTTATCCTCAACGGCTGGATCAATCCTTCGGAAGCATTTACCGCCGATACTCTGGCATTCTACGGCATGGGCACATGGGCTTTCAATGATGCTCAGAAGTCTATGGAGGATTATGATATTCAGATAGTTCCCTTCCCCAAGGCTCCCGATTCCGATACCTACTATGTTTCCAACGCTCTCCACAGCTACATGTGGGTAAAGGGCTCGGATAAGGCTGATGCAGTTAAGGTTTGGTTCGAGTGCTGCCGCAGAGAGTACTATGATGATCAGTACACAGAGGTCACAAAGGCTAAGCTTCTCGAAAACAATCCCTACTGGACATCTGAAAAGTATGATTTCATAATGAGCCTGTACGATCCCGACAAGTTCACTCAGGTATTTGACTATGCTTACGGTATCAGCGATATGATGAGTAACACAGACGCTGGCGGAGCTATCGTTCAGATCGTTTACGAGGGTATCGCAAACGAAAATGAGTATTCCAACTGGACACAGATCAAGAACGAATACTCTACCATTATCGATCAGGAGCTCAAGACCATTAACGAAAGCGTTGCAGCAGCAGGCTGATCGGAACAACATCTCAAATAATTTGGGCAGTGCCGTAAAATCAACGGTACTGCCCTTTTTGTTATTTACTCAAATCAAGACTTCTTACCTTTTCCCTTACCCTTAAAACAAAGGACGGCGAAACGGAAAGCTCGTCAATGCCCATTCTAAGGAAGGTTTCCGTAAGCTCCGTGTCAGCCGCCAGCTCGCCGCAGATGCCTATCCATGCGCCATGGGCGTGGGCATTCTTGGCAGCCGTTTCGATAAGCCGCAAAATTGCCTCGTGATGAACATCGCAGAACTGCTCCAAATGTGGATTCTGCCTGTCACAAGCCAGGGTGTACTGCGTAAGGTCATTGGTGCCGACACTGAAAAAGTCCACCAGCGGCGCAAGCCTGTCGCTGATAATGGCGGCGGCGGGAGTTTCTATCATAATTCCCAACTCGACATTATCCGAAAATTCGATATTATCTCTCCGAAGCTCCTCCTTGACCTGCTCGCAAAGCTCCAGCGCACTCTCCACCTCGCTGACATTGGCGATCATGGGGAACATTATCCCCAGATTTCCGTAAGCCGAAGCCCGAAATAACGCCCTAAGCTGTGTTTTGAAAATTTCGGGACGTGTCAGGCAAAGGCGTATGGCACGAAGCCCCAAAGCGGGATTTTCCTCTTTATCCAGCTTGAAATAGTCCGCCTGCTTGTCCGCACCAATGTCCAAGGTGCGGATTATGACCTTTTTCCCGCCCATGCTTTCCAGCGTCCGCTTGTACGCCTTGAACTGCTCCTCCTCGGTGGGATAGTCGGAATTTTCCAGATAAAGGAATTCGCTGCGGAAAAGTCCGATACCGTCGGCGTCGTTAAGCAGCACCGAACCGATATTGTCAACACTGCCAATATTTGCGAAAATACTTATTTTCGTTCCATCGATCGTTATGTTTTCCTTACCCTTGAGCTTTTTCAGAAGCTCCCGCTTTTCCTCGTCGGAACGGCGTTTTTCCTCGGCTGCGGCAATGGTTTTTTCATCGGGGTGAAGGATAAATTCCCCCGTGTAACCGTCTGCCACCGCCATATCTCCGTCCTTTATCTCCCGAAGGAAATCATCTCCCAAACCAATTATGGCGGGGATATTCATGGTGCGGGCAAGTATTGCCGTATGAGAAAATGACGAACCGTAAGCGGTAACAAAGGCAAGCACCTTGTCCTTGTCAAGAGTGACCGTTTCGCTTGGTGCAAGGTCATCTGCGCAGATTATGACAGGCTCGCCGCCGCTTTCAGACTGACAGTCAGCCTTTGCCAGACACGCTATGATTCGATTGGAAATGTCCTTCACGTCCGCCGCCCTCGCCTGCATATAGCTGTCCTCCATGGCGGAAAACATCTGCGAAAAATTGTCGGCTGCCGACGCAACGGCGTATTCCGCATTGACGCTCTGAGCGGTGATGGTGCCTGTTATTGCCTCGTTGAAATCCTCGTCCTCAATCATCATAATGTGAATGTCGAAGATCTGTGCATTGGCTTCTCCCACCTCTTTTAACGCACGTTCGTATATCTCACGCAGCTGAGAGATCGCCTCCGCCTTTGCCGCTTCAAGGCGCAGAAGCTCGGCATTTGGGTCATCTACCTTAACACGCTTGACCTGAATATCCCGCCGCTTGAAAACGGAAATTTTTCCCGCCGCCGCTGCACCGTAAACGCCTTTTCCCTTGAAAATTTTCATATTATCACTCCGAATTCGTCACAAATTTGTTGCAAATATCTCCATCATTGCCTTTTCTGCCGCTTCCTCATCGCCGCCGCTGATCGTTACGGTTATCCTGTCGCCGTATTTCACGCCAAGTCCCATAAGTGCCATGACCTTCGTGCAAACGGCGTTTTTTCCGTCCTTTGAAATGACTATTTCGCTTGAAAACTCCTTTGCTGTCTTTGCAATAAGTCCCGCAGGTCTTGCATGAATTCCCAGCTTATCGGTAACGGTGAAATCAAAAGTTTTCATAATCTATACTCCTATTATACTACATTATTTTGGCATTTTCAATAGCTTTAGCATAACTCCGTAATGGTCGGAAATTACGGGATATTTTTCCCCGTTGAAAACAGTAAAGCAGCTTTCGGCAGATATCCGTCCGCTGTGCCATATCTGGTCGATACGCATTTTCTCCGCCAAACGCTTGTCCTTCCAGCCGTCAATATGACCTTCTGCGGTAACGCCCTCATCACGGAATCGGGCGCAGGTGAAGCAGTCCCGAAATCCCGATTTTTTCATCAGGTCATAACCCTCTCCGTCAATCTCTGCGGGATTGTTGAAATCGCCCATAAGCCACACCTTTCCGAAACCGTCCAGCTGAGAAAGAGTCCTCTCCCATTGTGCGGAAAACGGGTCATCGCTGTCATTCCACCAACCGTAATGAACGCTGAAAAACCATTCCTTCGGGCAGGCTATTGTCCGTATTCCCAGAATTTTCCGTGTTTTCCAATTGCTGTAATCGTTATCTGAACTTACCGTCAGGACAGCTGTTTCCAGAATCTGACTGCGGCTCATGAGGGCAATTCCCTCGTCAAATCTGGTATAACCAAGCTTTATGGGGATCCACGTCCAAAAATACTCGGGCAGAAGCTTTGCGGCGTTCAGAAC
>CAMCRP010000079.1 GCA_945877315.1 uncultured Ruminococcus sp.
ACAGGATTATCCCCAATATTATATATAGCGCCGTCATTCGTCAGGCTCCGTATCTGCTTCATCGGAAAGCTCTGTTTCATTAATGAGTATCTCATCAAAGCTGACCTGTCCGTCCGCACTCGGCAAAGCGGGAAGTTCTTCCAATGAGGAAAGCTGAAATGCCCTGAGAAAAGCATCTGTGGTCTTATATGCAATAGGTCTTCCCGGAACATCAAGCCTTCCCGCTTCTTCAAGAAGATTTTTTTCAAGCAGAGAATTCACAACGCTTGAACTGTCTATACCCCTGACGTGCTCGACAAAGCCCTTTGTAACAGGCTGATTATAGGCAATTATGGTCAAAACCTCCATAGCCGCCTGCGAAAGCGGAACTGCTCTTCTTTGTTCCAGAGCCGCCTTGATATAGTCATCATATTCCCGCCGAACTGCCAGCTGATACGCCGTGCCAAGCTTTAAAACGCTAAGTGCGCTGTGGGATTCGTCGTATCTGTCGGAAAGCAGCTTAACAAGCTTTGTCACTTCGCTTTGCGTAACTCCCGATGCGTCTGCAAGCTTATCCGCTTCAATGGGGTCACCGCTTGCAAACAGTATTGCTTCTATGACTGAGATTTTTTCTTGTAGCTTCATTTTGCATTATCCTCCCAATCACTCAGACGTGATCTCCATATTTTCAATATCTCCAATATCGTCCTCACGATAATTTTCTTTGTTGAACGTGATCATTGAGTTATCCTCATTTAATAGTATTCGTCCCGATTTAGTAAGCTCCAGAACGGCAAGAAACGCCGCAACCCGCTCCGAACGGTCGGTCATTGCATCAAAAAGCCCCGCCATTTCGCAGCTGCCAAATTCGTAAAGCTTCTTTAAAATATGTATGATCTGTGATGTTACCGAAACTACCTTTTTGGAAACTATCTTTGTAAATGCGTTTGGAGATACGGGCTTATCCTCTTCACGCTTTATGGACATTCCTATGTATGCGTCCACAAGCTCCTCCGCATTATGAACAAGCCGATAGGTGCAGTCAATTTCCAGCTTCATAGGCTTTCTGACGGTGACGGCATCGCCGATATATCTCTGCCGCATAAGCTCTGCGGTCTTTTTGCAGAGGGACAGCTCAATAAGTCTTCCCTCCAGCTCTTTTTTCATCTCCTCGGCTTCCTTGTGCTTTGGCAGCAGAGAAACGGTTTTAATGTAAATAAGCTTTGCCGCCATTTCGAGGAATTCGCCTGCTATTTCCATATCGGTAACAGCCATTTTGTTGATATAATCGAGATATTGCTCCAGAAGCTCGGTTATTGGAATATCATTTATATTCAGCTTATGCTTTGCGATAAGATGGAGCAGCAGATCGAGAGGACCTTCAAAAACGGGCAGCTTATAGGTAATCTGTTCTATTCAAATCATCTCCAAATCAATGTACAAGCGATGCCATAACAGGCTCCACCCAATCGGAAAGCACCGTCATAAGACTGATAGCAGCACTCTCAAAGATCATTACGGGAATTGTGAGTATTCCCGAGATCCACAAAAGTATCAGCACGACTGCAATAACATTTTCCTTCTGACTGAATTTGTAATATGTACGGGCTGAAATAAGCCGTGCTCCGTCCAGCGGAGGGATAGGCAATAGATTGAAAAGTGCAAGCCCGATGTTTGCCGTAACAGCCGTAACGAAAATCGTTGCAAGATAACCATATCCCGTATTATCGGAAACTTCGCTCATATATTTCATTATTCTGTAAAGTATCATAAATATGTATGATAAAACAAGATTTGCCGCAGGACCTGCCAGAGCAGTAAGCAAATTTCCCACCTTTCGGTTCTTAAAATTGCTTGAGTTGACAGGTGCGGGATTTGTCCAGCCAAAGCCCATAACAAGCATAGCTATCGTGCCCCAAATGTCCAGGTGGACGATAGGATTGAGAGTAAGCCGTCCCTCACGTTCGGCAGTATCATCTCCCAGAAGCTTTGCCACTGCTGCATGAGCAAATTCATGCACGGGAAAGCAGGTGAACAAAACAAACGCATTTATCAATATTCCGATAAGCTCAGACCTTGCATCGATCATAAAATTATCCTCTCACAGATGGATTTAGCCCCAAAAACAGGAACTTTTGCGATATACATTTTCTATTATACTATAAAATACACTAGATTTCAATAGAAAAATTCAGATATTTTGTCATTTTCGCAATTTTTTATTTTTTTTCAAAAAAGACTTGCATTTGTCGAAAATATATGATAGAATAGTAAAGTGATTTGTAAATGTAAAAGGAGGTGCGACCCCATGGCAAAATGTGATATTTGCGGAAAGGGTGTAACTTTCGGTATCAAGGTATCTCACTCGCATCATCGTTCCAACAGAACTTGGAAGCCCAACGTAAAGCGTGTAAAGGCTATCGTTGACGGCACTCCCAAGCACATCTACGTGTGCTCCAGATGTCTGCGTTCCAACAAGGTAACACGCGCAGTCTGATACGAAAAGAAGCTTACACTATATAAAAGGCTTTCGGAAGGTAATTCCGGAAGCCTTTTATTTTTTCATATCTGACTTTTTATCTTTTCCAGCGTATTTTTTTCCAATCGGGACACCTGAGCCTGGGATATACCGATCTCGTTTGCCACCTCTACCTGAGTTTTTCCGATAAAAAACCGAAGATATAGTATCTTTTTTTCTCTTTCACCAAGCTTATTGATGGCTTGCTTCAAAGAAATTTCATCAAGCCAGTTGCTGTCGCTGTTCTTGTCCCCAAGCTGGTCGAGAACATAAAGCGTATCTCCAGCATCGGAATAGACCGGCTCATACAGAGAAATGGGATCGGATATGCTTTCCAGAGCAATTACCACATCGGAACGTGGACAGCCTATTTCTTCGGCTATTTCATCAATAGTCGGTTCACGCTGATTCTTGTTGGTCAATGCCTCCTTAGCCTGCATCGCCTTGTATGCCGTATCTCTGAGAGAACGGCTCACTCTTATAGGCGTGTTATCCCTGAGAAAACGCCGCAATTCCCCGCTTATCATAGGGACAGCATAGGTGGAAAACCGCACATCGAGGTCGGTGTTGAAATTGTCGATAGCCTTCATTAGCCCGATACAGCCCACCTGAAACAGGTCATCGGGATTTTCGCCCCTTCCGATAAACCGCTGAATAACGCTGAGTACCAGCCGCAGATTTCCGTTGATAAGCTTATCCCTTGCAGACTTGTCCCCTGCCTTGTATTGCTTTAAAAGCTCCATTTTTTCGCTTTCCTTGAGAACCGTAAGCTTTGAGGTGTTCACACCGCTTATATCGACCTTATTATAATACATAAAAAACTGCTCCTTGTTTTACGGACAACGTCAAGCTGTCCTGTTGAAATTATTGTCAGAAGCAGTTTTCTATATTCAGATATTTAAATGTTATTTATTGGGAATTCAGAGAAGCGTCAAGGTCTTTTTTAAGCTTTTTGATAATACGTTTTTCCAGACGTGATATGTAAGATTGCGAAATTCCGATAATATCCGCAACCTCCTTCTGCGTTTTCTCCTTGCCGTCAATAAGACCGAAACGCATCTGCATTATCTCCCGCTCACGTTCAGGCAGCCTGTTGACCGCCGAAAGCAGCAGACTTTTTTCCGCCTCGGCTTCTATCCCCCTGTTTACCGTATCCTCGTCCGTACCGAGAATATCCGAAAGCAGCAGTTCATTTCCGTCCCAGTCGATGTTGAGCGGTTCATCGATGGACAGCTCATTTTTGTATTGAGAGGATTTTCTGAGAAACATAAGTATCTCATTTTCGATGCAGCGTGAAGCGTAAGTAGCCAGCTTAATGCTCTTGTCGGGCGAAAATGTCCGCACAGCTTTGATAAGCCCTACCGTACCGATAGATATAAGATCCTCTATGCCAATTCCCGTAGATTCAAACTTTTTGGCTATATACACCACAAGCCGCAGATTATGCTCGATAAGCTTTGCCCTTGCCGCTTCGCCGTTGGTTTCCAGCTCCTCAAAGGTTTTGGCTTCTTCCTCCTTTGAAAGCGGAGGGGGCAGCATATCCGAGCCGTTTATATAAAAAATATGGTTTCGTTCCCTGCCAAAAAAAATCCTGTCCCTGAGTTTCAAGATAAAAATCGCAATTTTGTTCAGCCAATTCATTGTAAAGCTTCCTTTCAAAAAAATATATCGGGATTGACTACTGCGGCATCAACACCAGTTTCGGAAATACCTATAAGTGCCTCCACCGCCCTTATTTTGCCGCCCTCCGTTTCCTTTATGTAAACTGCATCGGGAACAAAAGCAGGTATCAGACCGTTTGCTCCCACTGTCTGAAACGGTATCAGCCTGACACCCTTTATATGCTCGTGATCTCCGCTGAAATAGTCCCTGACAGTTTGCGGAATGACCTGCTCTGCCGACTCTTTCCCGCAGACTATCACAGGCTTTCCCGTAAATGCGTCGGTCAGATAATTCCCCGTGTCGCAAAGACCTTCTATTTCGGCAGTTTTCCCGTTTCCGCAGATTACAACATGAAAATGCTTTGGCTCACACACTCTTTTGTCCAGGAAAAATCTGAACAATGAGATGAGCATGTACGCAACAATGGTAGCCGTCACAAGTGTCAGTACGGACATATCCAAATAGATTACTCCGTTGCATATAAAAGCGAATTTTGGACGAAAAATTTCCGTAAACAGATAGGCAGTCCCCGAAAAGATCATGCTTACCAGCCAGAAAACCGCCGCCAGCCGAAGAAACAGCCGTCTGTCCCCAATACCGAATGCCAAGGCTATAATTGCCGCCGCCCCCAACAGCTTGACGAGTGTCATACATAAGAAATTCATTTCGGGAATAAGGATAGTCAGTGCTGTCAGCCCGCCTAAAACAGAGGAAAATATGCACCTGCCGTTTTTCAGCGGAGTATGGGTCAGCATTGCAACTGCCTTTAGCATAAAAAAGTTCATATAAATGTTGGTTATTATAAGAATATCAGCGTAAATTTTCATTTTCTTCCCCCCGTACAGTTAATATTATACATCAACCAAAAGGAAAAAAATGTCACTTTGAGAAAGCATAAAAATACCCGCCACATTATATGACGGGGATTTCTCTATACTATTCAAAATATTTTGCCTTCTCGAAATATATCTGATCGGAGAATGGATTGTAAGCTATCCCATCAGCTTTATCGCTGAAAATCAGATAGTTTTTCGGGTAATAAAGCGGAACATAAATATGCTCGGAAATAATCGTTTTTTCCGCTTCGGTCAAAGCGGAAACGCTGTCGGACAGGCTAGCGGAGTTTTTGAAACGGTTCAAGGCAATATCCAGCTGAGAGCCTGCAAAGCCGAAGATACTGTCCCCGTCAGACGCCGAAAATCCGTCAAGGACAGCATCGGGGCTGTTGTATTCGCAGACAGCTTCAATAACTGCTATCTCATAATCCTTAGTTTCAAGCCTTGTCTTGTATTCGTTTGCAGAAACAATTTCCACGCCGCACATAAGCTGCAGCTTTTCGCTCCACTGTGCAGTAATATCCCTAAGTGCCTCAGGGTTATAGAAGTCCTCGGAAACCATTATGGCAATGCCATCTGCGGAGGCAATATCCAACTCATTAAATCCATTATAAAGGTCGGTCAGAGCATATTTCGCATTGAATTCGCCTAAAGAACGCTCAGACGCCAATTCACGGTAGCTTTTGTTCAGCAGCGATACCTGAGGAGGAACTATCCCAAAGGCGGGGGTAAGATTTGAGTATTCGGGCAGAGCATCTCTGTCGATAGATTCCGCAAAAGCCTTTCGGATATTTTTATTTGCAAGTATCTCATTTTCCGTATTTAACAGCAGTCCCGCAGACGAGATCTGTGTTTCAATAAATTTGGCACTATCAAAAAGCTTTTCATTTTTACCGTTTGACTTGATAATATCAGTTTCTCCCGCAAGATAATCGCTTTCAAATTCGGAATTATCGGACTTAATAAAGAAGTTGATACTGTACGGATATACATAGTCCCTATCGGAATTGAGTTTATTCCGACGCAGGATAATGTAGTTGTTGTTCCAATAGGGGTCGTAGTTCCATTCTTTAAGAAAGAAGCTGCCATTTGAAAAGGTCGTTTCTGCCGAAAGTCCGTATTTGCCCATGGTGCTTTTGAAAAAATACTCGTTGCAGGGCATGGCGGCGGTAGTTGTGAGCAGGTAAAGAAAGTTTGCATTTGGCTTTTCAAGTGTAATGGTCAGCGTGTACTTGTCGGGAGCGGAAACGCCAAGAGTGTCGGCGGGAGCGAGTCCTTTGTTTATAGCAGAACCGTTTTTGATACAGGAAAAGTCGTCGGCATAAGGCGATTTAGTGTCGGGGTCAAAAATCCTGTTAAACGCAAAGATGAAATCCGCCGAGGTCATATTCGCCTCATAGCCGCCTTCGCCCGTCCAGTAAACGTCCCTTTTCAGGTCAAAGGTGTACACGAGTCCGTCGTCGGAAAGCGTGTAGCCGTTGATAACACCGTTTTCTATCTTTCCGCCGTCGCCCGCTTTAAGAAGTCCCTCGCAGATATTGGCAAGAACCAGACGAGAAGAACTGTCCGAAGCCAGCTGCGGGTCAAGATTTGCAGGATTTCCCATAATGTCATATCTGAAAATATACCCAGAACCGTCGTCCTCTCCGCAGCCGAAAAGCGACATACTCATTACCATAACGACCGAAAGGCATATTATCCGTTTGATTAGCTTTATCATAATAATTCACCCGAATTATCCATTTTTCTTCTTTATATATGATACCACAGCTTTCAAATATTATCAATAGGTTTGAAAAATAAAAATATTCTGTCGATAACACTTGTAATATCCAAAAAAATATAGTATAATGTAAAATAAGCTGTATATTTTCACTAATTTACCGAAAGGAAGTCTTGTATGGATATAAAAACTCTGTCGGATAAGCTGAAAGCGAACATCGGAAAGGTCATTATCGGCAAGGAAGATGTTATCGAAAAGATAATAATTGCCGCACTCTGTTCGGGACACGTTTTGCTGGAGGACATTCCCGGAACAGGCAAAACCACCGCTGCAAAGGCTCTTGCAAGGTCGGTCAGCTGCGATTTCAAGCGTGTACAGTTCACACCCGACCTGCTCCCCTCAGATGTCACAGGACTGAACATCTACGACCGTAAGGAGAATGAGTTCAGGTTCCGTGCGGGTGCGGTATTTACAAATATCCTGCTTGCGGATGAGATAAACAGAGCAACTCCCCGTACACAATCCGGTCTGCTGGAATGTATGGAGGAACGTCAGGCGACCATTGACGGAAAAATTTATCCACTGAAAGCTCCCTTTATGGTTATTGCAACGCAAAATCCCATTGAAACACAGGGAACCTTCCCCCTTCCCGAAGCACAACTGGACAGATTTTTGATGCGCCTTTCAATGGGCTATCCCAGCCGTGAAAATGAGCTTTCGGTTATGGACGAGCACGCAGCAAAATCTCCCATAGACAGCCTTGAAGCGGTTGCGTCTGCCGAAGAGCTTGTGGAAGCTCAAAAGTATATCGGAACAATCAAGGTTTCCCAAGCCGTCAAGGAATATATACTCGACATTTGCACCGAAACAAGAACCAATCAGTCCATTCGTCTGGGAGTAAGCCCCAGAGGAACGCTTGCCCTGCTTAAAGCATCAAAAGCGCAGGCTGCTGTCAGCGGAAGAGATTTCGTGACACCCGATGACGTTAAGAAAATAGCCCCCGATGTTATCGCCCACCGAATTATCCCGAAAACCTCCGCAGTTCTACGTGAGGGCGCAGCGGCTGCACAGAGAGAGCTGGCGGTTAAGGCAATCGAAAGCGTTCGTGTGCCTATCGAATAACTCAGAAAGTCGGTAAAGCTATGGATTTTCTTGCAATACTTGTTATCATCGTGCTGGTTCTTGCCGTTGAGCACCTTGTTTACTGCAAAAAAATTTTTTCAAATCTTGAATACAAATGCTATTTCAGCGTTGATGAAGCCTTTGAGGGCGATGAGATCGAGCTTATTGAGGAAATAAGCAATGCAAAGCTTCTGCCCGTAAGCTGGCTGAAATCCGAGCTTGCCACGTCAAAATGGCTTGAAGCGGGCGAGCTGGAATCTGTCGTTACGGGAGAAACTCGGTTTATCTCCAGCATTTTTATGCTCAAAAGCTATCATAAAATTCGCCGAAGCTGGAAGGTAAAGTGCCTTAAAAGGGGCGTTTTTACCATTGACAAGACTATTCTTGTTTCCAGTGACCTTTTCGGTACTATGAACACTTCTATGCCCGTTCAGCTGAATGCAAGAGTGCGTGTTCTGCCTGCTCCCCTTACCGCCGACAGCATTTCACGGGACAGTGTAAGCTACATCTGCGGAAATGTTTTTACTAAGCGGCAGATAATTTCCGACCCGTTTTTTTATAATGGTATCCACGAATATATTGACGGCGATAATCTACGAAGAATTTGCTGGAAGGCTACCGCCGCTGCCGATGAACTGATGATCTACAACAATGACTATACTCTGAACAAAAGCTGTGCGGTTATCTTAAATTGTCAGTCCTCGGAAATAGATTTCGGCGAACCTGTGGACGTTATCACTCTTGAAATATGTATAAAGGTCGCCGCTTCTCTGCTGAAATTTTGCGCTGACAGCGGAGTGCCTATGACGCTTCTTTCCAACGGACAGATCTCGGAAAACTCGGGAGATATCATCTCTGACACAGCCACAGGCGGCGAACAGCTTCTGTCCTGCCTAAGACTTCTTGCAGAACTCAGATTTGACGCTGCCGAAAGCTTCGGTGCGTTTCTGAACGGCACCTGCAAAGCTGCCACGGGAACTGAAATATACGTCATTACACCTTACATAGACGAGCACACCGTAAGCTTTGCGGAATTCCAAAAGGGCGTAACTATCCTGACCACAGGAGAAATTCCCGAATATATGCCCGCACATATTAACGCAGTTTCCGTCGGACGTAATTTCTTCGGATTGAATATCCCCGAAAAGGAGGCGGAATGTGATGAAGCTTCTTGATGTTATAAAGGTGTTTGCGTGTCTGGCGTCTTTTCTGCTGTTTTTCCCGCTGATAATGCTTATAGACGGCTTTGATGATCTTAGCGGCTTCATCTGGCTGACCGATATGGGAATTGCCGCAGGATTTGGATTTTTTGGGTATCTTTTGCGAATGGCATTCAGTCTGCTTGAGGACAGAAAGCCCGTTGTGGGACGGCTTCTGCTAGTACTGTTTGCGATCATTTCGGCGGTCGGAGCGTTCTGTATTTTCCTGTCAAATCCGCAGAGGGGTCTTGCCTCGGTGGTACTGCTTACGGCACTTTGTCTGACGCTGTTCATTTTCGGCTGCCGATACTATTTTTTCCATTATTCCATGATTTTAACAGGCTTTGGAATGATATTTTCCGCAGTTGGAAATCTTATTGTGATACTCATATTGTTCCTTACCGACCACCCATACAGCCCCGAGCTGATGATTTTTTTCTACTTCATTAGTGTACTCATATTTGCTGTCGGAAAAAGTCAGGGAAATATTGACTATCTCATGGAACGCAGACGGCACAGCGAACAAAATCTCCCGCCGAAGGTGCGTGCATATACCATCAGACTTATCATTATAATTGCGGGTATTACCGCATTGCTTTTCCTGTTCAAGGACGGCATTTCGGCAATATTTTTCTCCCTGTTCAAGCTTATCAAAATTGTCGGCACCGCCTCTATGGAGCTTGCAAGACAGCTAAGCAAAACCACGGGCGGAGATGCCGAACCCCTTGAAGAGCTTCCTCAGCTGCCCGATTATGTTCCCCTTGAAGATGTCCCCGAGGTAACACCCCACCCTGTCTGGAATGCTCTGTTCTATATTGTCGGGTTCATTATTATAGCAGTGCTCATCATAAAATTCTTCGGAAATGCAGTAAGTGCAATTAAGAAGCTTTGCCGAAGGGTATTGCAAATGCTTTCCGAAATCTCAATGAAATTTGCCAAAAAAGATAACGACGAGGAATGTGGATTTACCGACAGCGAGGAATTTCTCTCCGAGGACGAAACACAGGTGCTCAAAGAACTGCCGAGAAGGAAACGGCTCTCCGAATGGAAGAAGCTTGTAAAGGACTATAAAAAAATGCCCGATTCCCCCGAAAAATACCGAAAGGGCTTCAAGGCAGCGCTTGACGGTTTCAGGCTGACGGGAACAGAAATATCCCCCGTCCGAACCACAGGAGAGATCGGTCAGCTGGAGCAGGTGAAAAACAACTTTTCGGATTACCCCCCCACAGCCGACACTTACGACATCATAAGATACGGTGAAAGTCCAGAAAACCCTGATTTTACGTCATTGGGACAGCTTATTGACAGACTTTCCGAAAAAATCTGAAAGGAATAGTAAAATGGTACAGTTTAATAACGAATGGGACGAGCTTCTTGCCGAGGAATTCAAAAAGGAGTATTATTTAAAGCTCAGAGAATTTCTGAAAAAGGAGTATTTTTCCACCAAAATATACCCCGATATGTATGACATTTTCAATTCTCTGAAATACACCTCTTACAGCGATGTCAAGGCGGTCATTCTCGGACAGGACCCGTATCACGGAGCAGGTCAGGCGCACGGACTTTGCTTTTCGGTGCGTGAAGGAGTAGTTCCGCCGCCGTCACTGAAAAACATCTTCAAGGAGCTGCAGGACGACCTGGGCTATCCCCCTCCCAAAAACGGTACCCTGACAAAATGGGCAGAAAACGGCGTTCTGCTGATGAACACCGTCCTCACCGTAAGAGAAGGTCAGGCAAACAGCCATAAAGGTATGGGCTGGGAGATATTCACAGACCATGTTATCGAGCTTCTCAATGAGCGTGAAAAGCCCATGGTTTTCCTGCTTTGGGGAGGAAATGCCCGTGCAAAGGCAAAGCTTATCGACAGGCGAAAGCATTGTATTCTGGAATGTGCTCACCCCAGCCCTCTTTCCGCATATAACGGATTTTTCGGCTGCCGTCATTTTTCAAAGGCAAATGAGTTCTTAACGGCACATAACATTGAACCTATTGATTGGCGGCTGGAATGATTGTGCTATATTAACAAAAGCATTACCTTCTTTTCTATCATTTTTCACTTAATTCATAAAAAGTATATTGAAATTATCTTTCAAATGGAGTATAATGTAAAATGTATAGAGTTATCGCGGTGATTCGCGATCAAAGTTTTTACTTAAATGGATATGATTGGAGTTTTTAAAATGGTTCTTTCTGAGATCAGAGTATTGATATGTGATGATTCTATCCTTGTACGCAAAAAAATGACCGACCTTATGACTAAGCTCGGCTGCAAGGAGATCTATACCGCCACAGACGGTGAGAACGCCGTTGAGCAGTATAAGAAAAATCTTCCCGACATTACCTTTATGGATATTGTAATGCCCAAGAAAACAGGCGTTGAAGCACTTAAAGAAATTCTTGCAATTAACCCTAAGGCAAAGGTCGTTGTTGCTTCGTCTGTAGGTACTCAGGGAAATCTCAAGGAAGCTATCGAAGCAGGAGCATATGATTTTCTCCAGAAGCCTATTTCCGACAGCGATGTAGAAAAGATCCTGAACAGGATATGATAAATTCAAGTCATTGACACAGTAATATATAAACTTTTTCGGAGGATTATTTATCATGTTTACACAATTTTTTGGAAATTATCTGCTCAATCAGCGCCTTGTTTCACCCGAACAGCTGACCGAGGCATTGGAGCTGCAGAAAACCACCAGATTAAAGCTCGGCGTTTTAGCGATAAATGCAGGATATATGACCGCAGAGCAGGTTGAAGAGGTCCATAACGCTCAGCAGAGAATGGATAAACGTATCGGTGATATTGCCGTTGA
>CAMCRP010000080.1 GCA_945877315.1 uncultured Ruminococcus sp.
CCTTGCCTGCGTGGTTTTTTCAACATTGGATTGTTGATTTTGGGGAAAGTTAAAAATAGGAACTAATAAATAAAGGCGGAACGAGCAATACCAACTACTTGGAACGAACGGGGAATTCGTTCCATTTCGGGCGCCGCCCGATCAGGCGGCTGAAACGAGCGATTCATAGTACTGTTTTCTTTTAACTGCGGGCGGAAGTACTCCGTTAGCCGAGCATATCCTGCGGTTGTTCCAATAGCTCATATAATACCTCCGGATCATTGTTTTCAACTCAGCCACCGTATAATTTTCGGGCTTTCTGTTTCTGCTGTAAAACAGTTCTTCCTTCATTCTTGCCCACATACTCTCGCATCGGGCGTTGTCGTGACATTTTCCTCCGGCACTGTTCATGCTCTGAATAAATCCGGCGTGTTTCAGTATTTCTCTGTAATTTTCGCTTGTGTACCGGCTGCCTCTGTCCGAATGAGAATGGCTCCCTTCAATTCGGGATAGGACTTATAGTAAACGACATATATATTTCAACCCGCCGAAGGCGGGTTGAAATATATACCTAACTCAAATTACACTCAAAGTAAGATTATTTTTGTCGTTTGCTATAACAGTATCTTTTACTGTTCCTACGCACAATTATGCTCTTATATTGGTGACCATTGACAGCCCGAGTGCGGTCAGATCAAAACAGTCAAAAATCACTGATGTATAAAGCTTTCCGTCTTTTCTCTTGATCTCTGTAATGTCCGTTACTCACTTCTCACAGAGCTTATCTGCCTTGAATTCACGCTTCATAAGGTCATCCGATTTCATTGCTTCACGGTCTGCCTTTGTTATACTATGTGTAGTGCCGATTATTTCATCACACGATATACAGAGTACAGGTTCTAACATATCTTAATGATCGTCTTTCCCTTAGAGCCTCCGCCTGCGACTTTTGCAAGAGCCTGATTTACCTGAGATAATTCATATATCCTATCCACAGATGTTTCAAGCTTACACTCCCGAAACATATCCGAAATTCTTTGCAGTCCTGCACCGTCCTCGTGAACAAATATGAAATAATACTTCTGTTTGTTCTTTGTCGCCATTTTATCATACTTGCTTCCTGCAAGACTGAATAAAAAACGCTTGATTTACGGCATACCTGTACGGACAGCAAATTCGCCGTTTGGCAGACCCCGAAGTGAAACAAGGCTTCCGCCGCATTTCAAGATACCAAATTCTTTTTCAAGTTCACGCTCTCCCAATGTATCAAGAACATAATCGACATTAGACAAAGCTTTGGAATAATCCTCTGATCTGTAATCAATGAACCTGTCCGCACCCAGCCGTATGACCCGTTCTTTGTTCTCCCTGCTTCCGTTTGTTATCACTAACAGTCCCAGGCTTTTGGCAATAGGTATAGCCATTGCACCAAGACTCCCCGTACCTCCTGAGATAAAAACAGTCTTGCCGGGGCGGACATTCATCAGTTCAAATGTCTGTAATGCAGTGAGGGCTGTAAGAGGAACAGAAGCCGCCTCCCCATCGGACAGATATTCGGGAACTTTTGCGATCGCATTCTGATCGACCGCAGCATATTCGGCAAATGCCCCTATCTTTTTCAGCGGCATACGTCCGTACACACGGTCACCAACGGCAAAATTCACAACCGATCTTCCGACTTTATCCACAACGCCGCAGAATTCATTTCCCATGATAAGTGGGAATTTATAAGGAACAATAAGCCTTACCTCACCGCGAATTATCATATTGTCAAGCGGATTTACGCCCGCCGCTTTGATTTTTACAAGCACTAGAGATTCCCTATAATAATGATTTTAATCGGAAAGCTGAGCCTTGACGAAACATAGGTAAACCTTTCCCATGTTTTTCACGATTTGAAAACAATTATCAACCGTCAGATAAACGCAAAACAGTGCTATACTAATAACCAATTAAAAAGTGAAAAAAAATCAAGCAAAAACTTGCACATATGGTTTTTGTGCAGATTATTAATCTATACTTTTATTGGTTATTAGTATTAGGGAATTACTGATTAATGGGTGTTCCCCCGCCGAAGGCGGGGGAACACCCACCTAGATACGTCACTCAGGTAACAAGAAAAATAAAATTGTCGATTTAATCAGCAGTTCCTTAGCACACTTCTGCTGTAATTCTGTTATGCTTTGTGAGATCGTCGGCGAGTGCAGGGAATTATGGCTTGTAAGATGGGGGATATAAGATGACCCGATACTGCTTTTGATGGCGGCATCGGGTATTTATTCGTTTATACGTTTGCCGAAAAAGGCGCAGTTTCCGCAATACGGTCAAAAATCTCACCGGCAAGAGCGTATAGCCCCGCTGCGGGAATTACCGTTCCATCTGACAGTATAATATCGTGAGTTTCATCATCAACACGCTTGAAGCAGCCTGTAACTGTTTTGTATGACCCGCCGTCCTTCGCTTCATCGGGGACAAAATATGTGGCGGTTATCTTAGGACATTCGGCTGCATTTTCTATGAGAAGCTGTATCTTACTATCAAGCTCGGCAGCCCTGTCCTCCGAAATTTCCATAATGCAGTCGGTTATCCTTGCAGCCTCCGAAAGCTCATCATCTAACCCTGTCAACGCCGAAAATGATGAAAACTGCGCCGCTCTGTCGTGCATTGACATGGGCTTGTGCTTTGATTTCGGGCGGGGGAGATCAATAATATCCGCATATTTACTTTCGTTATTTTCAAACATAAAAATTCCCCCTTCTGACATTATTATACTATCAAAAGGGGAAAATGTCAATGTTTTAAATTATTATTGGAGAATGCCGTCAAATATTTCTCCGTCTATGCGGTAAATATCCGATATTGCAACAGCCGTTCCGTCGGAAAGAACAATGCTTTCATTGCCTCTGTCATACCACCGAAAACGCCCTTTTATTTTGTGATATGCTCCTCCGCTTTTATTACTGTCGGGGACAAAATATTCTATCTCGATCTCGGGCTGCACTGCCGAATGTTCGATCAATATCTGCGTTTTGGCGTCAAGCTCGGCGGCTCTGTCGTCGTCCAATTCTATATGCCTGTCTGTCAGCCTTGTGACCTCATTGCAGGCATCTCCGTATCCCGAAAGTGCGGCAAATGGGGCAAACTGAGCGGCTCTGTTATACAGCGGCATGGGGTAATGTTTTTTCAAGGTCGGGTGGGGAAGACCGATTATATTATCAAAATCCATTACAGCATCTCCTTCCGCAGAACGTGGAAATCACGCCTTATGTCCGCCGACCTGTCCGTTTCGTTCAATAGCAGTAGCGCCCTCCTGATAGTTCATGCCCTTCATAACGGCGTTTTTTCCGTATTTCTTTTTCATTTTCAGAATAGCCTGCTGCATACTTTTTTCACGCTTTTCGTCCCGTTGTTCCTGCTCGTGAAGCTTTTCCTGTTCGGAAATATCGGAGAAAAAATCAAGCTGCCGGTATGCGTCCTTGTAAACGGCATCACATTCCCGAATGACCTTGTTGGCTGCTATGCAAATTCGGCGGATAAGCAGATTTTTATCCACCACACGTTCCATAATGCTAAGCACTGCTTTTGTTATTGCTTTTGATGAGGAAGAATATTTAGACAGATTTGCCGTTCCGTGGGCATGCTTGGGAATAGCTCTTCCGTAATGGTCCGACACCACCTCGCCTGTGTACGATGAACTTATATCGTATCTTTCCAACGATTCCTTATCAAATCCGATAGTCAATACTATCTGATTTGTTACCAGACCCTTTTCCACCAGATCGTAAGAAAGACTGTCTGCCATTTCCTTGACAATGATAACTGCTTTTTCATATGTGTAAGGGCAATGCAGCACCTGTCCCTGTGACAGACTGTTGGTCGCAGGACGGTATTCCTTTATCTCCTTCATGGTACAAGGCTCATATCCCCACGCATGGTCGATAATAAGCTCTGCATTTACGCCGAACATTTTAAACAGCTTATCCTCATTACGCAAGGAATAATCCGCCAGCTCGCCCATGGTGTAGATATAGATACTTTCAAGTCTTTTGGCTGTGCCGTGACCTATCCGCCAGAAATCCGTCAGCGGCTTATGTGACCATAAAAGCCTTCTGTATGACATTTCATCAAGCTCCGCAATTCGCACGCCGTCCTTGTCTGCGGGGATATGCTTTGCCACAATATCCATGGCGACCTTGCAGAGATAGAGATTTGTGCCGATACCTGCCGTTGCAGTAATGCCCGTTTCGTGCAAAACCTCTTGTATCATCTTCATTGCAAGGTCATGAGGAGTCAGCTTATATGTCTGCAAATAGTCCGTAACGTCCATAAAAACCTCGTCAATAGAGTAAACGTGAATATCCTCGGGGGCAATATATTTCAGATAGATATTGTAAATTCGGGTGCTGTATTCCATATACAAAGCCATTCTCGGCGGGGCAATTATATATTCAAGGGACAGCTCAGGCTTTGCTTTCAGCTCGCTGTCAAGGTATGAGCCGCCCTGCAATTCTGCCTTGTAATTCCGCAGCTGCTTGCGATAGTTATATCTTCTTTGATTGTTGACGTTAGTGACCTCCTGTATTACCTCAAACAGCCTTGCACGACCCGGTATTCCGTATGCCTTTAGCGAGGGAGTAACGGCAAGGCAGATAGTTTTTTCCGTCCTGCTTTCATCGGCGACTACAAGATTTGTGTTCAGCGGGTCAAGACCTCTCTCGACACATTCGACGCTTGCATAGAAGGATTTCAGGTCAATGGCAATATATGAACGCTCAGACATTTTCGGTCACCTCTTTTCACAATGCTTATAGTTTAAGTATATCAGTATGCAGAGCAAAAATCAAGGTTAATATTGCACAAATAAGAACGTCTGTTCTTGTAAATTCTTTATATAGTAAAACGAATTTTCTCAAAAATTATTCTATTGCAGCCACAGCCATACTTGCAAACAAATTAAGCCGATTTATATTGCTGACAAATTTTCGAAAAATACGACCGCATTAATTGCGGCGGAAATAATGCAGCGGCAGTTCGGCTAAAATTTTCATACACCAAAATATTGATTTATTTCTACGGATATGATATAATTGAAAAAAATTTGATTTACCGAGGAAACACCTATTGACCGCTATTTCCTTAACACAGGGATCGAAAGCTTTGAATAAGCGTAATGAGAATAAGGAGGACACACCATGACCGACAAGGAACAAAAAGCCGCCGCAAAGAAATTTGCAGAAGATTGGAAGGACAAAGGCGATGAAAAGCAGGAAACATCTCGTTTCTGGATAGAGCTGCTCGGCAATGTGCTTGGTATTGAAGAGCCGACAAAGTATATCGAATTTGAAAAGCCTGTTGTTGTTGAGAAAAATCAGAAATACATTGACGGTTATATTCCAACAACAAAGGTGCTTATTGAACAGAAGAGTTCACATATTGTGTTATCAAAAAATGCAGTGCAATCCGACGGAGAAAAGCTTACTCCATACGGACAGGCATTCCGATATAATAATTATTTGCCATATAATCTGAAAGCAAAGTGGATCGTTGTATCAAATTTCAAAGAGATACTTATCTACGACCAGAATAAACCCAATGATGAGCCCGAAAAGATCCTGCTTGCCGATCTGCCGAAGAACTATTACTGTTTGAATTTCCTTGTTGACATCAAAAATGAGCATATTCAAAAGGAAATGGAAGTTTCCCTGCAGGCGGGTGAAATTGTAGGAAAGCTGTATAACGCATTGCTGAAACAATATCGTGACCCGGAAAATCCCGAATCCCTCCGCAGTCTGAATATGCTATGCGTGCGTCTTGTATTTTGTCTGTATGCGGAAGATGCGGGGATATTCGGCAAGCATAATATGTTCCATGACTATCTGTGCACATTTGCCGTAAAAGATGTCCGCAAGGCACTTATTGAGCTGTTTAAAATGCTTGATACAAAGGTCTGCGACCGTGACCCTTATGACGATACGCCCGTTGCGAAATTTCCATATGTAAACGGCGGATTGTTTGCAGATGAAAGCATTGAGATCCCCCAATTTAATGAGGAGATCGTTAAGCTGCTGCTGAAAAATGCAAGCCTGGATTTTGACTGGAGCATGATAAGCCCCACTATTTTCGGTGCGGTGTTTGAAAGCACTCTGAACCCCGAAACAAGGCGTTCGGGCGGTATGCACTATACCTCTATCGAAAATATACACAAGGTAATTGACCCGCTTTTCCTTAATGATCTGAAAGCCGAGCTTGAAGAGATAAAGCAATACAAACAGCCAAAAACAATTGAGGAAAAGGTAGAAAAATTCAAGGACAAGCTTGCAAATCTGAAATTCCTTGACCCTGCATGCGGTTCGGGAAATTTTCTGACGGAAACATATATCTCTCTGCGGCGGCTTGAAAATGAAGCAATAAAGCTTACACTTGATAACGGTCAGATGATGTTTGATATGGAAGGCGTTATCCGTGTATCTATCGGGCAGTTTTACGGTATTGAGATAAATGATTTTGCCGTGACCGTTGCAAAGACTGCGCTGTGGATAGCCGAGTCGCAGATGATGCAGGAAACGGAGGAGATAATCAGCAAAAATCTTGATTTCCTCCCGCTGAAAAGCTATGCAAATATTGTTGAGGAAAATGCTCTGCGTATGGACTGGGAATCTGTTGTGCCCAAGTCGGAGCTTGATTATATTATGGGAAATCCGCCGTTTGTGGGTGCAAGACTAATGTCCGCCGAGCAGAAAGATGATGTAGTTACCATTTTTGACGGCGTGAAAAATAACGGCAATCTTGATTATGTTTCCTGTTGGTACAAAAAAGCTGCCGATATGATGACAGACACATCTATCAGAACGGCACTTGTTTCAACAAATTCCATAACACAGGGCGAACAGGTTGCAATTCTTTGGAAAAACCTTTTTGATAAAGGTGTGCATATAGATTTTGCACACAGAACTTTTATCTGGGACAGTGAAGCAAGCATAAAAGCACACGTTCATTGTGTAATTGTTGGATTTAGCAAAGCACAGAACAATTCCCCTAAGCGTTTATTTGATAACGGAGTTGAAAAGGTTGTTAATAATATTAATGGGTATCTTGTTGAAGCACCAAATGTTTTTGCGGTAAACCGTAAAAAACCTTTATGTAATGTTCCACCGGTTGTTTTCGGCAGTATGCCTAATGATGGGGGTATTTTAAGTGATTTTTCAACCGAGAAAAAAGATGAAATTATCAAAAAATATCCTATTGCCGAATCCATGTTTAAGCGTTTTCTTGGTGCAACAGAATTTTTACATAACAAAGAGCGTTGGTGCTTATGGCTTGAAGGTGTTTCTCCTGCTGAAATAAAGAAAGTACCTCCGGTAATGAAAGCTGTAGCAGAAGTTAAACGAATTCGAGAAGAAAGTAATAGAGAAGCAACCAGAAAGCTTGCCGACACGCCAACACTATTTGGAGAAATACGTCAACCGAGTACACAATATATAATACTGCCATGTCATTCGTCCGAAAGAAGAAAATACATTCCTATTGGGTTTGTGGATAAAGATGTAATATGCAGTAATGCAAATTTATTGTTGCCAAATGCAACATTATATGAATTTGGTGTTTTGATTTCAAATGTACATAACGCATGGGTTCATACTGTTTGCGGTCGAATTAAGAGTGATTACCGCTATTCGGTGAATGTTGTCTACAACAACTTCCCCTGGTGCGATCCCACAGATGAACAGAAAGCAAAAATCGAACAGACCGCACAGGCTATACTTGATGCAAGAGCAAAATTTTCCGACAGTTCACTGGCAGACCTTTACGACCCAATATCAATGCCTAAGGAGCTTCTCAAGGCACATCAGGCAAATGACCGTGCCGTTATGCAGGCTTACGGGTTTAATGTAAAGACCATGACGGAGAGCGGCTGCGTTGCGGAGCTTATGAAAATGTATAAGAAGCTTGCATATTCTATGGGATAATTTTTAAGCATAAAAACTTAATTGCCGTTACCTCATATTGTATGTAAAGTGAGATAAACACAGCAGGGAGAGGTAACAATGTTTATCAATTTCACCAATCACAGTTCGGCGAAGTGGAGCGGGGAACAGCGTATGGCGGCTGAAAGGTACGGCGAGATAGTAGATATTCCGTTTCCCTCCGTTCCCCCCGAATACGACAGCCAAAGGGTAAACGAGCTTGCAGCTCAATATACGGAGCTTATCTGCGGATACAAGCCCGACGCTGTTCTTGTTCAGGGGGAAATGACCCTGAGCTTTGCGGTGTGTCCATGCTTCTAAGCTTTGGGATAAACGCTTTATCTGCAACAACGGAAAGAGTATCGGAATCACGCATCGGTTCAAACGGCGAAACGGTCAAGGTGTCGGAATTCAGATTTGCGAGATTCAGGGAATATTTCAGACAGAATTAGGGGAAATATATACCTAACTCAAATTACACTCAAAGTAAGATCATTTTTGTCGCTTATTAAATTTCTTGATAAAAAACCTCTCTGTTCGGTTTGGACAGAGAGGTTTTTTCAATCACCGCATGGTGTGAAAGCAGCAATTACTGTTTCTGCTGAAACAAATCTCTTTGATGAGTTTCAATCACCGTAAGGTGTGAATGCTGCGACTGCTCACAGGTGACTTCACGGGCTATTGCGGAAAGAGCGGGTGTGCGGCTGTCCATGATAAACTACTGCTTCGGCTTGAGGGAGTGCTTGCTTTTTGAGGCGTTTTCCCGAAGCGAGAAGGATCTCAGAGATGACCCGAGAATAAAAAGCATTAACAGCGAACATTTCCGATGTCAACGATGCTGCAAAAAATGCCGCAGTTATAAACGATAATAAATACGATAGAAATGATTTCCTTGTATTTTCCATAACGTCCTACTATGATAAAAAAGTCTTCACAAATATTATACCGTTTTGCCATATATCTGTCGATACTTATTTATAAATTTTCAAGCGAAATTTTCATATGTTATCAAGCAAAAGTGCCGCAAAATTTTACGGAAAATGATTTCCGCAGATTCAAGACAGCTTTCTTGACAAAAAATGCTTTTGCCACTATAATTGTAGTTATCATCTGAATATTCCAACCGACCGTATATACAAATTTTGAAAGGAGAGTATGATTTAGTAAACTATCTCATACAAGCAAAATATGCAAAAACAAATACTGATAATCGACGATGATGAGGATCTGTCCTTTATAATATCCGAAATGCTTGAAAGCTACGGTTACGGCGTGACCTGCGCCCATAACAGCGAAAAAGCCTTTGAGCTATTGTCGGAAAATACATATCATCTTATACTGCTTGACATTAATCTGCCCGATACTACGGGGTTCGAATTATGCAGTGAGCTTCGCAGAGTATCCACCGTTCCCGTTATATTTGCCAGCGCAAGAACAAGTGAATCCGACCGTATCACAGGCTTTGACATAGGCGGTGATGATTACCTGCCGAAGCCATACTCAATGAAAGAGCTGCTTTCCAGAGTAAACGCTCTTATCCGTCGGACTTATGGTTTTTCCAAGAAAGAAAGGATAGTGCGATTCGGAAATATCACCGTAAATATCACCGCAAGAACAGTCACGAAAAGCGGTGAAAATGTAGCTCTTTCTCTCCGTGAATTTGATCTGCTTGCATATTTCTGCGAGCATAAAAATACGGCTGTCCCCAAGGACAAGCTTCTGTCGGAGGTGTGGGGAGCATTTTCAATGGTTGAGCCGTCAACTCTTACGGTGCATATCCGCTGGCTGCGTGAAAAATTAGAGGAAAACCCCGCAGAACCGCAGTTTATCAAAACGATTTACAAGGTAGGCTATATGCTGGAGGTGCAGTAATGAAAGGCAAACTTATTTCCGTGACGACACTGTTTTCGGCGCTGATAATAATTGTTTCGGGCGTATTTTTTTATATGGGAAATCAGGCAAATTCACAGGATAACAGAACGGAACAGCTTGTGGCAATAAATGAAATAGAGCAGCTTGTAAAAATGGGAGAATATGAAAAGCTGTCCGAGAAAACTACGGAATTGTCCGAGAGTATACGCTTATCGGAGGAAGTATCAAATGTGAATGTAGGTATCTTTATAATGTGCGGAATTTGCATTGTATTTTGCAACCTGATTTTCGGTTATGTATATGTCGCCATACTTCGTCCTTTTGACAAGCTGAAAGGCTTTGCGGATAAAATATCGCAGGGAAATTTTGATATTCCCCTTGAATATGAACGATCTAACTATTTCGGCGAATTCACATGGGCATTTGACAGTATGCGCCGTGACATAATTAAAGCACGCTCCTGTGAACAAGAAGCTATCGAGAACAATAAGACCGTCATTGCAACCCTTTCCCACGACATAAAAACGCCCGTTGCATCTATTCGTGCATACGCAGAGGGGCTTGAAGCAAATCTTGACGGATCCCCCGAAAAACGGAAAAAATATCTTAGCGTTATAATGAAAAAATGCGACGAGGTATCAAAGCTTACAAATGATCTGCTTTTACATTCCCTTTCGGATATGGACAAGTTGAAAATTATCCCCGAAGGCTTTGAGCTTTGCGGATTTATTGAAAATGCAGTCACGGAAATTGCGGCGGACCATAACGATGTTCGTTTTCGGAAACCCGATTTTTCGGCAGTCGTGAAAGCAGATAAAAACAGGCTTATGCAGATTACTGAAAATCTGATAGGCAACGCACGGAAGTATGCAAAAACGGATATTGAGGTATTTATCACAAAGTCAGACGGAAATGTGCAGATACATTTTCGTGACTTTGGCAAGGGTATTTCCGATGAGGATATGCCGTTTATTTTCGAAAAATTTTATCGGGGAAAAAACTGCGGAAACGAACAAGGCTCGGGTCTTGGGCTTTACATTGTAAAATATATCATGGAGCAGATGGACGGAGATATTCTGCTGAAAAATCATAATAACGGACTTGAAGCAATCGTAAGCTTGCCCATCTCTTAAGGACTTCTTAATAACTTTTGCGGTAGAATGATATTACTAATTCGGAAAGGAACAAGCATATGAAAAATACAATTTTATCCGCAAAAGGACTTTGCAAAAGCTTTGCCCATAACGGCGGTCAGATACATATTTTATCCCACGTTGATATGGAGCTTTATGAGGGGGATTTTACCGTTATCATGGGCGCATCGGGTTCGGGAAAATCCACGCTTTTATACGCTCTCAGCGGCATGGACAGAGCCACCGCAGGACAGGTTATCTACGGTGAAAATGATCTTGTTAAAATGAACGAAAAGGGGCTTGCTTCACTTCGCCACACCGATTTCGGATTTATCTTTCAGCAAATGCACCTTGTTAGCAATCTTTCGCTTTTTGAAAACATCGCTGTCCCCGGGTATCTTAACAAGGGTAAATCTGCGGCACAGGTCAAGGAACGTACCGAAAGGCTTCTTGAGCAAATGGGCATTTCCCATATAAAAACTCATCTTCCGTCACAGGTTTCGGGCGGCGAGCAGCAAAGATGCGCTATTGCAAGGGCGGTCATAAATGAACCTAAGCTGCTTTTTGCG
>CAMCRP010000081.1 GCA_945877315.1 uncultured Ruminococcus sp.
AATGTGTACTCATAACGATCTGCCTGTTCTCACCGTTATGCTGTCCGAAAATATCTTCCTCCTGCTGTGAATATGCCGCCTTACCGTTCTCGTGATTATCCGCATAATCCGCCGCCGAAACCGTATATCCCCAATTATAGTAGAGCTGATCGACGGTAAGAGAGAGTTTGCCGCATATTTCATTCACCGTGCAATTATTATTTGCAGCATAGATTTCAATGAGCTTTTTCGGATCAAGCCTTATAAGATAGTATGCCTTCTCGTCTATCTCACGGTTGATATTTATTTCCGGGCTGTAAAAGACCTCCCACATATCTGCTGTAAGGAAAGCGTCCTTTTCAAGCCCCAGCGTCCTTGCATAATACTGATACTCTTTTGTATCGGTAAACTCCTTCTCATCGGTCATACTGTCAGAAAACCATTCGCAAACCGCTTTGACCTCTTTCTCTTCCTGGGTAAGCTCTGTACCGGTATCAGCCGTTTTGACCGTGCAGCCTGACATAATAACTGCCGAAACAATACCCATCGTAAATATCCTCATTCTCACCGAAAACACTCCTTTTTTGTTTGTAACTTCATTATACCACATTCGATTTTTGTGAATTTCGCCCCAAAATGGACATTTTCGTGATAACAGACCACTTTATATAACTTTAGAATATTTTCAAGTGACTTATTTCGATTTCATATTTACACTCTATCTTTATATTAAATGTGCTGAAATATTTTGTAAATATTTTTCTGTGGGCATAACAAAAAATAGCTTCCGATTGCTCGGAAGCTCAATACAATTTTCCTCTATATTATATTCCTGTTGAAATCAATTTCTTTATGACATAAATATTTTGCATTGTTAATACTATAAAAGAATTGAACAATTAAATAATTCATTAATGATTTTCTTTATATTATCATCTGGTATTCCATAGTATTTTAACTGCATTGCGTAGATTATATACTCTAAAAAAATCAAGTCTAATAGTGAATTACCTATAAATTCTTTATCCAAATCACCGTGAGCAAAATGATTACGTTGGTCTCCAAGCCTTTTCCCCATTTCGGAATATTTTAATTCCTCACCATTTATGGAATATAGCTGATTCCCGAAAATATCTATTATGCTACTATAATCTTTCCCAATCTGTTCGATTTCTGATTGTAACGAATCGGACTTGATGAGTCTTTTCAGAAATTGATACTTCTTCTTGAGTTTGCCACTACTATTTTTGATTAATTTCTCTAATTCAACTGCTGCACACTTCTCTGCTTCAATAGTACTCTCTTTTTTCGGGACACCATTTGGATAAGAGCGTTTGAATTCCCATTCAAACGCTGCCGTAATCATTACGAATCTTGCAGCATCAATAGCGCATCCTTGTTCATATGAAAGAGGGATATGCCGTTGATAAAGTTTATCACTTGCAATATCATCAAGTATTTTTCCCTCAAAGCCAGATATGTATTGTTGCTTAATATACCTTCCTTTGCTAAGCGTATTCGGTTCTACGGTGCTAGTTTCATTTAAAGTATATAATGTAGCTACAAATAGCTCCTTTCCTTTTTCCGATTTTGTTGATATTTCGGCTTCCGGTATTCCGACATTTTCACGATAACATAAATATTGAATGAATGATTTTGCAACGAACCATAGCCTTCTAACAAATGAATAATCATTAGTTTTTTCAAATTCAAAGTACATTGTTGAATGTAACTCTAAAGGCGGTTTATTTTCTGAAAAATATGTTGTTCTCATAATATTAAAGTATACTGAAACTGATTTACCATCGACTTCAAACGTCTGTCTTTCAGATTTGTTTACATCACATTTTGTTGTTTTTATTGATACGGTACCATCATCCCCCCAACTCGACAAACATAGAGCCTGTCTGCTTGAATAAATATAATCAATTTCTTCGCTTCTAAATCCAATCCTATCGATATACTCCACATCAGATCTGTTAATCATATATGATTCAACAGAAACCGTTAATATATGATTATAACAGACTATTCGAGAATGAGGCGTAAAAAAAATTATAGTTTGTCCTGTTTCATTTATAACACCTATCAAATAAGAATCCTCAATATATACCGGACCTCCAAATGTATATGCACCAGGTCGAAGTTCATTCATAAACCATCTGCGAGTTTCGCCGATTTTCTCGTCCGGTGTAATAAGTCGAAGTTCTGATTTATTAAATACAAAATCAAACTCTATATTCTTATATGTAATTTTACCTGTATATAGATTGAATTCCGTACGCATTTTACTACTCCTTCTTAATAATCATTCACATACACTTCAGTTGCTACATAACCAATGAATATTTCTTGCGTTTGCCAATCTAATACTATTATACACTATCAATTTATAAAAGACAACACTTTTTATATACAAAAAGGCAGACCGAATATCAGCCTGCCCTCTTAACCTATCAATTATGTCCCACACTCTCAAAATACATCTCCAAAGCCTTCTCAATAATACCGCCAATATCCTTCTTCGGGACTTCCTTAAGATACTTTGTATATGCTGCCTGTGGAATGATGATTTTGAATTCTTTTTCCTTTGGTTTATCTTTCGATTTGCTTCTGAGCAATATTTCCTCCACCACTTCCGCAGACGGATTGCTATATGATTCGGAGATCTCCCGAAGTTCCTTTGCGGTTTTCATTTCAACGGTTTCAATTCCGTTTGCTTCTATAATAGTATATACCAACGTTTGAAGACGTTTCGACAAGAAGGAAAGCTCAACCGCAGGACGTACTTTTATCTTACCGTCATCCACCATCTTCTTGAAATCAGAATTAAGCTCGTTGATACGAAGAAGTCTAGCAACCGTTGAATGACCTATCCCATATTCCTCAGCTGCAACCGCTTCTATCCTTTTCCCAGCTCCGTCCCCCACTGGGGGACGGGGATTTGTCTTGCCGTGTTCAAGCATTCTAAGTTCATCACTGATAGCCTGAATCTTCTTCTGGTCAAACATCTTTTTGTATCTGACCGCCACCGCAAAAGCCTGTTCGGAAATCTTCAGGTCCTTAAATCCACGCTGGATAAGATTCGTTTCAATAACATAGACCTCTGCTTCTTCATCAGACAGATGTTCCTTTACCACTGCCGGAACATTTTTCTTTCCTGCCATTCCAGCTGCATATACACGGTTATGTCCCGATAATATCTCAAACTTATCGCTGTCCGGAATTGTCCTCACAATAATGGGAATCATTATTCCGTTCTTTTCAACGCTCTTAACCATATCGTCCAAACGCTCACCGCTGTAAAGAGTGAAGCAATGGTTCTTGTACGGCACAAGGCTGTCTATCGCTATCTGACGGATACCATTCTTTACACTGTCGGGAACATCTACCATTGATGAAATATTAAACTTGCTCATCGGTTATCCTCCTTTCCACTTCCTCTGCAAACATTCTGTATTCTTCGCCAATCTTTGAGCCTGCCTTAAAACAAAGCGCTTTCTTATCCCTGCTGGAATATGCTGCTGTCACCGATTTGGATATGTTCATCGGGAAGATAAGCTCTCCGAAAATGTTGTCATACTCCTGTCTGGTATCTCTTGTCATTGCTGTATTGTCTGCCATTGTGGGAAGAATTCCGAGAAATCTCAGATTGGAATTTACACTCTGCTGAACCTGTCCCACAATATCGGTTATTGCTTTCAGAGCCTTTTTAGAAAACTCCTGTGTCTGCGCCGGGATAACAACTCCGTCCGCTGCCACCAAAGCGTTGAGAACAAGCACACCAAGCGACGGCTGACAGTCTATAATGATGTAGTCATAATCATCTGCAATGTCTTTCAGCAGCCTTTTCAGCACTGTTTCCCTTGACATTACCGATATTAGGTACATTTCCGCACCCGCAAGGGAAATATCCGCAGGTATGTATTCGATATTGTCATTCTTCTCGCTTCTGCGGATAACCTCACGAATATCCGCCAAACCGTTTCTTACAAACTCCTCCATTACCTGACTGACAGTCTTGCTGTCCTCGTCCTCAAATCCCATATATGCGGATGTATCACCTTGTGGATCGAAGTCTATCAGCAGTACCTTTCTGCCGCTCATTTTCAAAGCAGCTCCTAAATGAACCACACTCGTTGTTTTACCCACTCCGCCCTTCTGATTTGCAATTGCAATGATCTTTCCCATACTATCACTCTCCTATCTCCATATTCTCCATAATCTCAAGTTCCTTCTTAATTGCTGCCACAAGAGCAACCGCCGATTCTTCTTCATCGTACTCATCATCTTCATCATCGGAAACATCACCGATATAATCGAGCATTTCACGAAGTGCCCTTGCAAGTGCGGTCTTGATACCCATCGCAAGGTTAAGGTCGCTGTCCTCGATATCAATGATGTACTCTCTGAACGCCGCACAGGTCATTGCAAGCTGCTCATCGTTAAGGCTGTCGATAAAACCTTCGATAGAAGATGCTGCAATATCCTCCCACTCATTGTAATCGTCCTCGGTAACACAACAGTAACTGATGTCCTCAATAGCGTTCTGAACTCTCTCATAGGATTCATCTGAAATTCTTAACATAGTAATTACCTCCATATTAATCTATTGGCGGCAGTTCGTCCGCCTGTCCCAAAACTGCAAGTGCCTGATATAGTCCGCAGGCATAACCATAGGCTTGATCGCCCTTTCGCTTGTCGCATACGCTCAGTTTGTTATACTCGGCTCGGCTGCGGTTGAAAATCTCATCAGCCGTATGCTTCTTTGAGAGATACTTTAGTTTAAGCCTTTCAATTTTCTTCAGCTCCGCCTTCGTCATTGTTATCGCCCCCTTTCGCCTTGACCTTTTCCAATATCTCCTTGAACTTCCGCCTATGTTCTGACCTTTCCTCCTCGGTAGGCGGATTTTCCCTGCGCCACGCTTCGTATGCCATTTTCTCGGCTTTTTCCTTCCTTCGCTCTTCGGCAGCCTTCACCGCCTGTTCATTGATTCGCTTCTCTCGTTCAGCCTTCTCAGCTTTCACTTCTTCGACAGCCTTTATGAATGCCATTGACACCTCAAGCTGCTTTTGGATCTCGTTTAGTTTATTGTCCATTTTGAACCTCCATTCTCCTTTTGAGTTTATCCTTACAATCATATTATAGTACTGTCAACAGTACTTTTCAATTCTCATTCTGTCCAAACTTTCAAAAGAAAATTTGTTTGTTTTGTACTGTTGACAGTACGAGAAGTGTATGATATAATATTTTGAAGGAGATGATTTTATGGTATCCGAGAAACGCAAAAACACAAACCGCAAATGGGATAAGGACAATATGCGCACAGTGAGCTGCCGCCTTCGTACCGAAGATGCAGAGCTTTTCAAAGAATATTGTGCCGACCACCATACCACTCCCGGTGCCGTTCTCAAAAACTATATATGGAAACTGCTGGAACAGTATGGTGAGGAACGAGAAAAGTCAGAGCTTGCAAATCAAAAGAATAATCAAGACGAATAAGGTGTGTCGGTGTATTTCCCGATACACCTTATTCTTTTGCTTACCTAATTTTCACGGGAATACCGCTTATCATCACATATACCTCATCGCAGATACTTGCAATACGCTGATTTACAGCACTGAGTATTCTGACATATTTTGCATCAGTTTCATTCTCATGTTCGGGGCAGCAGCTAACTTCCTGAGTAATAATCACAAGGTTGCCGCCGCTGCTTTTCACCTTGTCAGCCATACCCTTTACAGAAAGAATAGTGTTATTTATGAGGTTCTCTGTATCGTCATCATCTTCGAGAAGATAGGGGTATTCATACATACTTGCAAATACCAGATCCGACAAGCTGTCGAATATTGCATTAGTCCTGCCCTCACATTCCAGAAGATCGGGACGAAAATTTTCTTCAATATGCCACCTGAAATTGCGGCGGCTCTCATTAAATAAGATACGCTGCTTTGTAGCTTCATCAAGATTCGGACGTGTGCAAAGATAGCGTACTTCATCGCAGCATTCAAACGCCGTTACCGCATACCGGGATTTCCCGCTCATCGCACCGCCTGTAACCATAACCGTTTTTGACATTAACATCAGTCCTTTCCTAAATCTGATATTTATTCTTGCGATTGTTCTCTTCTTGTTCCTTTTCCTGTTCGGAAAGCTTAGCTGCTCTCTCCATCTCCTCCTTTTCACGTTTCACCTGTTCACGGATAAAATCATAATCACTTTGGGACTGCTGCAAGAAGGTACGATAGTTATCGCCGTATTTCTTTTTCTCCGATTCGGCAGCCGTAAGCTCATCGTCCGTATTGGCAAGCTGAGATTTCAGATATGAGAGTTTATCCCTGTGAGCTTCAATATCCCGTTTTCCGCTTACTCTGTAAGACGACAAATACTCATACTTTTCAAGCTCCGCCATATCCTCCGCTGATAGAGTTTCAGAGTTTATCAGCTCAAGGTATCTTGCCGCATCAGCAACAAACTTTTCCTCAAACCTGATTGCCGCTTCAAGCTCTTTTTTCCTGTTCCGAATCTCGTCACATCTTTCGGCTGCTGCATTTACCTCATCTTCAAACTGTGCAGCGGAAGTAATTTTCTTTTCCGTTATGAAAGTCAGCAACTCTGCACTTTGCCGCAAAGTGCGATAATCTGCCCGAACAGAATTTTCAAGGTTTCGGTAAACCATAATCTGAAGCTGCCGCAGACAAAGGGCATATTCTCTTTGAATACCCTCATACTTCATAACCTCGGAAAGCGGCATTTCCAGATTTTTGTTTTCGATACGATATCGAAGTTCCTCTATCGCATAACCGTTTCCAAGCCGAAAGCTCCGTATGGGTTTTCGGTTTTTTGCTGCCTTTATGGAAATGTATTTTCCGTGTTTCACCTCATAGCCCATATTCCGCAGCTCCCTCACAAGGTCATCAACGCTTTTCACATTGTCCTGCAAAATTAGGCGGTCAATGTCATCGCATAGTTTCTGTTTCCACGATGTCCCGTTCTTTTGGGCAAGCCATTCTCCGTATTTATGACAGGATTTGTACTTTGGCTTTTCAATAACACTCAGTCCGTGTTCCTTTGCCAGACGGTCGGAAACTTCACGGCAATGTCGAAGTGTTTTCTTGTTTGCATACCAAGCCTTGCCTTCAAGGTCGTATGCAGCAACAGCGAAATGATTATGGATATGCCCTTTATCAATATGAGTGCTGATGATTACTTCGTGATCATTCCCGAAAATCTCTCTTGCCCATTCCAGACCAATCTTATGTGCTTCTTCGGGGGTTGTTTCACCGGGAGCAAAGGACTGTATGTAATGATGCAGCCTGACCTTCTCCTTTTTCTTCTTTTCTCCATCCAAACCGTCAAGGGACCTTTTGAAAAATCTCTCTCCCGAAGCGATCTCAAAAGTATCACGCATTGCGTCATAGCAGGCATTTATATTATCCACGGGAACATTAAGACCTGTGGCATACTTCAAATCATCAGTCTTTCTGTTCTGCAAAACATACCGAATCAAGCGTTTGGGCGATTGATGTATAGGGATATATTTTATCACCGGCATATCATTCACCCGGAAGAACATCTTCACTTTTCAGCGGAACAAGGTAATCATTGAAAACTTCTCTAAGATATTCAAACTGTTCTCTCATTTCTTCAATGTCCTTTGCATAAACCGACTGCGTACTGTTTGCCACCTTTGCGATCTGGTTTAGCTCAGTTCCAATGCTGACAAATGACATTCTCAGATGATTGAGCTGCTTCAGGTCAACCTTTTTTACTGAACCCTTTACGGCTATCTTTCGCACATAAGTCCCCGGTCGCATATATACAGCAGCTGCTTTCTTGCAGACTATTTCCCATTCCTTCGGGGTAAAATATACCTTTTTCTCCTTAGTTTCCTTTCTTTTTGTCATATGATTTCTCCTAGTTTCAAAAAATAACGGGTTTTAGGGAGAATCCCTAACCATAATCGGCTATATGGCAGATTATGGGAAAGGTAGGTCTACCTTTCTACGCTTGCTATCCTACAACCTCAAAACCTCTCCTGAACCCGATTTTCCCTCCCACCCGCCTCAAAATCGAGTCTTATCCTGTTTTTCCGCTTCTCATATAGTCCATAAACGGCTGCTTCGGAATGCGATACCTTCTCCCCACTTTGAACAGCGGAAATGGAAGCTCAGAAACGTGCCGATAGAATGTCTGCGGATTTATGCCCATAGCTGCACTTGCTTCACTTACGGTTATATAGTCCCTAGGCAATCTTTCGATTTCTTCAATCGTGAGCTTTTCCATTGCTGCTCCTTTCTCCGATTTTCGCAAACACAACTACTGCTGCACCTACAGCGGCGGTCAGAATGACTGCGATTGCGGCCCTTTTCATCTTCTTCCTCCTCCCGATTTCCTCACGTTGAGCCATTTCTGCCAGAAACATAAGCTCTCCGATAATTTCACTATCAATATCCCCGTCGTTTTCGCAAGGATAGCCTTCCGCTCTTCTGCGGAAAATTTCTTCATTAGCATTTTTCATTCTTATACTACCTTTCATATCTGCCAAGTCTGTATTCAGTCAGTCTGCGGGCTAATTCATACGTTACCAGCAGCACAATTATATCAATCATCGCATTTCTCTCCAAGCATAGCATTAAGCTCGTCACGGTATTTCTTGAATTTCTCAAATTCCTCGGTAAAGCTGCCGTGATTGACATACTCTCCGCAGTATTCATCAAAAATATCAAGCAGCTCTTTCTGACTGTCGTCGATGAGAAGTCTTAAATACTTTCTCTCCTCATCATAGTTATCCGCATCTTTGGAAAGCTGACTGATACCATTGTTTCCTTCCTCTATATCATCAAGGCAGTCATCAATGATGTCGAATAAATCGTAATTCAGAATATACTTCAAAAACGAATAATCTCCACCATAATTAAACCCGCAGCGATCAAACCATTCATTGGCATACATTCTTTCGTCTGAACCGTTTGTATGAGATCCGTACACAAGGTCGCCAATGAAATTTTCGAGAAGTTCTGACGGAGTAAGACCCGAACCGTATGCTTTCTCAAAAATCTTCATCACATCTGAGTCGGATATATTCAGTTTGAACGTCCTCGGCTTTCTGTCGTGAATTGTCGATTTCTGTTTAGCGTAATTACTCATAACACTTATCCTTTCATCATTTATAGTGTTTTCTCTTAACGATAATACTGTTTCCGAGGAGGTGAACGTATCATTGTCATACTATCACCACCCTCTGAATCGGGAAGAGAGCTTTTCATCGTTGTCAAAGTTTTCAAGTTCAAAATCCTTCAGCCAATTCCATATACAGGTTTTCATATATGCTCTGGGGTGTTTCAGTTCCTTCTCCGAAACGATAGACCTCCACTTTTCCTTAAAACTGAACAGCCACTCGCTGAGATAGGACTGCGAAATTATCTCATTAAGCCTGTCGATGATTTCATAATACATCACCCTTGTACCCGAAACGCTGATACTGTCAGGCTCGGTCATTTCCGCTATTGCCGAAAGCACAGTTGCAAAGAATTCCTTATCCTTTAGATTTGCACTGCCGGGGAAGAAATAGCTGTATGCTGAAAGATACCTCAAGGCGGCGGTCATTGCCTGCCTGTCATTTTTCATTGTGTAGGGTATTCGACATTTCTGCGTCCTGCGGTCGCCCTCATCAAATTCACAAAAATTCTTTTCAGATTTTGGTTCATTTGCCGTAAGTTCATACCAATCAATACCCAGCTCATCCATAACCTCGGAAAATTTCATTGGTTTATGAGCAATCGGTCTATCAATCTTTTGATTCGGTACAGCCTGATCGATAGATTGATTAGGCTTAAGATTTTCTGTATTAGGTTTTATATTATCTTTAGTTTTACCGTGCGATGGGCTATCACAAGTTCCCGCCTTGGGGTAAGAACTTGTAATATCCGTAAGGTAGGAACAGGCAGATACGTCATCTGTCACGATTTCGGAAGATGTTTCTGCTTTGCAGCCACGCTTTTCGACATTATGTTCCTTTGCTTCAGTAACAATTCTCTGAGAAATCTTCAAACCATCATCTATAAGCTTCATAATCTTATCCGTATCATTGATAATACGGAAATATCTTTTTGCCGGCATTCCCTTATACTCACATTCTATCAGCCCGTGAAAAATGAGATGCTTTATCGCTGTTTTCTGAGCCTTTGCACCGAAGGTGGTGCTTTCCTGCAAATCGTAAATTGTGGAATAGAACCAGCCGTCCTCAAAAAGCATACCGTTACGGCTGTAATAGGTCTGCTTTGAGATAAGGGACGAATATATGATAGTTTCAGTCATACCGATAGAGTGTGCAAGCATTCTGTGAGCAGAGATAGTATTGTCGGGATTCAGAAGTTCAATGATTGCCGTAAGCTGATAGTTTCCCACTTATCTCACCTCCTTTAGGCAGTCGGAGATGTTGATATGGTTAATAAGATGAAGGGTTTCACTTCTGATAATCTCCGCCTTGCTCTCAGGGCAGAAGCACTCAAAACAGATTTCGGGCAGAGAAAGTTCGTGCAAACGCACTTTCATCATATTATTTACGGTCAGAGCTGTTCTCCCCTTCTCCGACAGCTCACTAAGGCAGTTCGTGAATAGAACTGAGAACATCATCTTGCTTTCCTCATACACACCATCACAGTGCATTACCGCTTTTGGTATATATACCATATCTTGGCTCATTATCTCTATAATCTTTTCTATGCCGCTCCGGGCGGTAGTCACATTACTCATATATAGACCTCCTGAAACAAAAAAGCGCCCTGACTTTTACATCAGGACGCTTGGAATATTCTTTGGCTATTATAAACAAAAAATCCCGCATACTTTTTACAGTATACGGGATCAAAATAATAATTTTCGGATTGAAACCTCGCAAAGCACGCTGTTATGGTATTTATGTGCAATCACTCACACAATACTCACACAAATGTGTTTTACGACACATTACGACAGGGTCGTTTTGAATTACTCACACAAAACTCACACAAAATGCCTTGAAAGCGCCATTGGAAGAAAAAAGAAAAGCCCGCAAACGACGTGTTTACGAGCTTTGTGTGGCAGGGGCAGTAAGAATCGAACTCACGACACGCGGTTTTGGAGACCGCCGCTCTACCTGCTGAGCTATACCCCTATAATAATATAAAGGTGGTGGGCCATCGGGGACTCGAACCCAGGACCGACCGGTTATGAGCCGGTTGCTCTAACCAACTGAGCTAATGGCCCAATCAACATTATATAGCACAACAGCAGTCAGAAAACTCTTGACTGCTGTTACGCTTGTGTCGGCATTGCTCTATTTTCCCAGGTCGTCGCCAACCAAGTATCTTCGACGTA